>WFTL01000028.1 GCA_015485495.1 Planctomycetaceae bacterium | reverse complement strand
GGATCTGCCGGCCGGAGACAGAATGCCGGTCGTTTTACTCCGGGTGCCACGGACCGCAGCGCTGCAGCCGGACGCATGGATGGTCTGCAGAGTCCGTCATGTCCGCGACGGGTTTCGGGGACAGCGTGTGGACGTGATGGATCCTGTGGACTCCGTTATACTTGTCGCGACGGATCGTGTGTTGTCGGAAAGGAGTGTGCCGGGAAACGCTGCTGGTCAGGCTGGCGCGGATGCTGAAAGCCCGTCGAATTCGGATGAACGGTTCGTTACCTGACACTGACCAGCCGATCCTGTTTCCGCACCGGACAGCAGCAGACGCTTCCTGGACCCGTCGCTGTCCGGATCTGTCCGAACAGCCGCCGCGCAGCAGGTGGTCTCGGCATTCCCGAAAGCGTTTTCTTCGGAACCGGAAACGATGACGCAGTGGGTCTTTTCTGAGTTGTCGGCGGCGGCGGTCCGCAGAGACCCGAACGAAACTCAGTTGTTCAAAACGGAACAGGCCGGAGAAAACGAGTATGCAGGAACCGATGCCCTTGTCCGTGAAGTGCTGCAGAACTCGATGGACGCGGCGACAGGGGACGGGCCGGTCCGGATCCGTCTGGCCCTTCATCCTCCATCGGAACTCCCGCCGCGCCGTCGTCTGGCAACGTATTTCCGGCGCCTTCAGTCACCTCTGAAATCCCGTGACGTCCGATTCGACCAGGACGGCGTCCCGGTTCCCGAACAGGGGTTTCTGGTCTGTGAAGACTTCGGAACCCGGGGACTGCTGGGCGACCCACTGCTCAACACGGACCCGGTTCCCGGCTCCGAAGACTGCCAGGATTTCTTCTGGTTCTGGCGGAACATCGGACGCAGCGGGAAAACGGGTGATGATCTCGGACGCTGGGGACTCGGGAAGACAGTCTATCGGGCGGCCAGTCGGGTCGGCTGCATGCTGGGACTCACCGTCCGCAGCAATGATGGCCGGCAACTTCTGATGGGACAGGCCGTCCTTCGGATCCACGAGTATCAGGGCACCGAATACGTGCCGGAAGGCTACTGGTGCGCCGGTGTCAACAGCGCCGGACTGCCGCTGCCGATCGAAGATCCGGAGGAACTGCAGCAGTTCCGGTCGGAATGGAAACTCACCCGTGAAAAGGAACCGGGCCTGTCGGTCGTCGTGCCGTACGTTGCGCAGGAACTGCAGGGACACAATCTGCTTCAGGCCGTCTGTGTGCATTTTTTTCTGCCGATTCTGCGAGGCGAACTGATCGTCGATGTGGTTTCTCCCGAAACCGGTGCAGTCCGCCTGGAGGCGTCCACTCTGCGAAAACAGTGCGAAGCCCTCACATGGAACGGTCCGAAACGGCAGAAACGCCATGTGGCCCCTCCTGTCGAGTTCTTCCGGCAGTGCCTGAACGTTCAGGACCAGTCTGTGGAATCGCACCTTCTTGGGCAGACCCGCATGCCCGTCCTGAAGGAAGCCTTCGATGACGACACGCTGACCGAACTGCGCGATCGGTTCGCCGTGGAACAGATCGTCCCGATCCGCATTCGCATGAACCTTCCGACACGCCGCGGGGACGATCCCGAGGGCGCTCTGACGGTGTTCCTGCAGCGGACTCCGAATGCCGATCGAACGGACAGCTACTATGTTCGTGAGGGAATGACAATCACGAAACTGTCGTCGCGTGCCGGTCGGCGCGGAATCCGGGCACTTGTCCTGGTCGATACCGGCCCCCTGGCGTCTTTGCTGGGAGATTCCGAAGGACCGGCACACGAGGACTGGGATACGTCGGAAGACCGGCCGAACCGGAACTGGAAAAAGTGGAAAGGACGTGTGAAGTTCTGCCGCGGAATCGTGGACGGTCTTGTGGAGCTGCTGACGCAGGTTTCCGATCAGCCGGACCGTGATCTGCTCAGCGACTTTTTTTCCGTAGAACGCATGCGGGAACCCCAGAGGTCCAGGCCGCCGGATCCCCGCGGCGATGGCCCGGCCACCTTTTCGGCCATTGAATCGAAACCACGCTGGTATCGGCTGGATGGCAGGCCCCGCGGCTTCCGTGTCGTGTCCAGCGGCGATCTGCCGGTTCCCGAAGGATCCCGCCTGCGCATCGCGGTCGCCTACGACGTTCCCACGGGAAGTCCTCTGAAACAGTGGAGTCCGTTTGATTTCGAATTCGGCAGCAATGGTATCCGGTTTCGGGGACGGCACATCGAGGTCCGAAAGCTGGCCGGTAACGAACTGCTGCTGACCGTCAAAAAGGAACGCTTTTCCTTCAGTGCAGACGGATTCGACGAGCACAGTGATCTGTTCGTGAAAATCGAAGAGATCGATGATTCGCCTGATGACGATGAACAGGAAGACGACCGCCATGATTAAGCGTGTCAATTCCACCGGGCGGCGGCGAATTCCCCGCAGCCATGTCTCGATCGACATCGACGACGGAAATCCCGCAGTGTTCGATGCCTGGATCGATCTGTCCGGTTTCGAAGCTCCGGACGATGCGGCCGTGGTCCTGGAAGCCACCTGTGCCGGATCGAACACCGTCCTGAGATTCGAATGGGGGACCATCGGTTCCCTGTCGCCGCCGGCCGACAGGACGCTGACGGGCCTGAACGGCGAGCATGTGTTCTTCTCACTGAAAGTGATCGACCGTTCGGAAAAAATCGGCCGCATTCTGGGACTGGCGGAAAACATCCGACCGCTCAAAGGCGGCAAAAAAGCGACCGACGGACGACGCGGCCTTCTGCCTGTCCAGCAGACCAGCCTGGGTGAAGAACTGTGGCGTCTGGAGTTCCGGTCCGAAGACGTGTTTCTGCTGGTCAACGAACGAATTCCCGGTCTGAATGACCGGATCCGCTTCGATCGGAGTGTGTATCCTTTGGTTTATCCGGCCGTCATCCGGGAGGTGCTGCAGCAGGCCTTTGACGAAGACGTCGATCCGTCCGAAGACGATGAACACTGGGCCGCCCTGTGGCTGAAATTCGCCACACGAGTCCACATCGACCACACGCCGCCGCCTCTGGATGAATCCCGGGAAGAGCAGCAGGCATGGATCGACAATGTTGTAACCGGGTTCTGCCAGAAGCATGCGCTGCGGGACCAGTTCGTTCAGGCTGCAGCAGGCAAAACAGCGTGGGATGACTGAACATGAAACTGCGTCGCTTCCGCCCGGACGGCATCGCGGAATTCAGAGCGTTTCTGAACCGACTGCGCGACGGAGCCGATGAATCGCCTGAGAAACTGCTGAAACAGGAAACGCTCACGGAGGTCATTGTTCCGGAAACGCAGATCGATCCGCAGCCGCTGGCGACAAAAGGCGAAGCAGCCCACTTCCTGAAGGACGTTCTGGGACACCTGGAACGCCAGACCGTCCGTCGCGATGCGGGTCTGTGGACCTGGCTCACAGCCGTGTTCTTCGATTCCGTCTGTCCGTTACGCGGGGAACGCCGCCGTGTGAAACACGATAGCTACTACATTTTCGAACCCAATAATTCTCGGTACACCTATCGTCACCTGCTGTTCATTTCCTGGCGCATTCTGCTGCTGGCGCCGGTGCACAATCGCCTGTTCCTGACAACGCGCCTCGATGTGCTGGACACGGTCACGGCGGAAGTCACCAAGCGTCTGTACCTGACCCGCATCCCCTGCATTTTCGAAGTGCTGGACAGGTTGTACTGGGATCCGGATCGGCAGCGGGTGCGAAAGGGAATGACTTCAACAAAGACGCGCGCCGGCGATCTGAATCACCGTCTGCCGACTCGGATCCGTCAACTGGAAAAAACCTACGACCTGCAGTCTCTGAACGCCGACCAGCTTCTGGAACTTCTGGGCGAAGAATTTTCCTTCGCGCGGCCTGGACCGCGTGCGTCAG
>WFTL01000027.1 GCA_015485495.1 Planctomycetaceae bacterium | reverse complement strand
GTTTTAGATCCATCTGGAAAATCGGGCAGCAGAAACTTCGATTCTGCGGAAGAGAACAGAGGAACCCGTGGCGCCTGCAGCGGATCGTTCGGATCAGTCGGATCGTCCGGGACCGGCAGCGTGGCAGGGGCCGCGGGAGGCAGTTCTTCAAAGACCTGCCGGTAGGCGGAAAACCGACTGCGTTCCAGCCGCTGCGTCACAAGACGCGGTCCGAACAGTGGCAGGTTCAGCAGTTCCGCGGGCGACGCATAGTCGCGATCGAAATGCGCCTGCCACAGTTCGAACGGCCGAGCCGGATTGGCCGCTGATGCCGGCTGCAGCGCATCTGTCAGTTTGCTCCAGTTGATCCCCAGCGAATCATCTTTGGGTGTCGCCAGAGGCGTCGGTTCTCCCTTGATCGTGTTGTACCGTTCCGGCGTGGCGGATTTGGCCGTCTGCACCAGTCCGCGCAGCGCATCATCCAGCGGTTCGCCGATCGGGGATGCTCCCCCTCCTGGCCGGCTGCCGCGTTCCGTCGCTTTGACATTTTCCAGTTTGCCCTTCGATCCGACTGGCTGGGCCGAATCGAAGATCGTTGCCGGGGTATCGGTATCCGTGATGTTGAAATCCGTGTACAGGACACGAATCCGGTCGACTTCGATCCACGGATTGGCCGCTTCCGACAGACTCGGCATGTTGGGATTCATCCGTCGCTGCAGGACCAGGTCGAAGCCGTCCGCCACGTGCCCCGGAGGCGCCACGTTGCTGAACAGGCCGAGGTTCTGCAGGTTGTTGTACGTGTCGTTGCCGGCATAGGGATCGTCAACGCCGTCCGCGGGCGCGGCGCCTGTGGTATTGTCAATCGCGTCGATCTGTTCCAGAAACGAACCGCTCACTTCTTCAAACCGTCCGGCGTGGTCCGTGTGGATCACGTCGATATCCGTCAGCGGGGCATAACCGGGGTCCATCGTCCCGGCGACATTGGCGGATGTGGGCAGCGTTGTCACGGAGGCATCCGGAGCGATCAGTTCGTAGGTTCCATCGAAGGCTCCGGCGGTCCCCAGATCGATGAAGAAGGAACTGGTCGCCAGACTCGTGTCGCTGGCGGTGGAAATGGAGAATCGGCCGCCGCCGTCGATCTCATTGTGCGGATGATCCAGAATTGCCAAAGCCCGATCGGGACTGCCCGGATCTTTCACCGGATCGGCGGGATCGAGTCGTTCAAAACGGGCCAGACGCCAGATGGCCCTCAGCGCGTTCGTGGAACTGCTTGTGGCCAGATCCAGTGTCATGGGCAGCATGTTCTGCAGTTCCACGAACAGGAAGTCGCGGCTGTTGTCCAGCGACCCGGGCGGCGGTGATGCGGGCGCATCGTTGTACGGAGTCGCCGGGTTGTCGGCCACGTTGTTTCCGGCCGAACGAATCCCCAGCACTTCGCTGAAGGCAAGCTGCTGAGCTTCCACACCGTACACGACACCGCGGCCGTTCGTGTCTTCCGGATAGAGGCCGTCCGCTTTCGCGTACGTACCGAACGTCGTGTCGGGATCGTCGCTCGAAGTGAACGGATCGTCGTCAAGCTGCCAGCCGTCGCCCAGATTCTTGTCGTACTCGAATTTCGTGATCACGTTGTCCGTGTCCATCGCATCGACCAGATTGACGGCAAACTGCGCCATCGCGCGGAGCTGGGCATGAGAATACAATGCCGTTGCCGAACCGGACGATGCATTCTGATTCGGATCGTTCGTTCCGGTGTAATCGCGTATCTGGGTGCCACCTTCCTGACGGGCTCCGCCGATCGTGTACAGCAGAACGTAGATGTCGCGGGCCAGTTGCTGCCGGTCGCGGCGGGCCCAGTATTCCCGTTCGGCAACCGTGGTCGGCGGCCAGGTGTCGGATGCCGAACTGACCGTGGTTTCATCCAGCACGGATGTTCCTTCCGATGCATCCGGATGTTCCGTGAGCGGACGGAAGCGGATGCGGCCTTCCTGAACGAGTCGCAGGTATTCCTGCGTACCCGGCTGGGGCGGGTTGCTGGTCTGTTCGATGTCCAGAATGTGATTGATGCTGATCGGCAGGCTTCCCGCCAGTTCCGCCCCTTCTCCCGATTCGACCGTCAGCAGCCGCCGCACGGGAGCCCGAAACGGATCCGTGGTCGTGTAGGGCGTCGCGGCTCCGAATACCGGAGGAAACTCCTTGTACCCATCGTTGTCCGCATCCGCCGAGAATTCCCATTCGCGCAGCGGGCTTTTCTTCAGAGCGAAGTGTCTCAGCGTGTTGCTGAGTGTGGTGAACATTTCCCGGTGATCGATGTCCGCACCGGTACCGGTCCAGGTCTGGCTGACATCGAACACGAAATCGGCCAGGTCCGTCACGCGGGTGCTGATGTCGTCGGGAGCGTTCGCCAGATCGGCTGCCGACAGAAACAGGGCCGGCAGGTCGTTGGCCGTGAAAATGGCATCGTTGTTCAGATCGGCTTCCGCCGGATCCAGCACCACTTCCAGCGGATCTTCGAACAAAGCGTCCGCATACGGCAGATGATTCAGGTCGTCCCCGCCGGCACCGAACGGAAGGCTGCCGTTGTCTCCGGAATACAGGCCGTCTTTCCCGAAGACATAACGCACCGGAGCGGCCGCCTGAATGGTGGACACATGATAACCGATGTAGGCACGCCACTTTTCCGGACCGAAGGAGGCCGCGTCTTTCAGCATGAGCGGCACGCGGGGATCGCTGATCAGTTCGCCCGAATCAGCCGGAAAGCTGAACTGACCGGTCACCGGATCGTAGGTCGGGTAATCGGACGCATAGTGCCGCCCGGATCCGGAATAGTCGAGCGGATGGCCGAACGGCCGCAGACGTCCGGCATCCGCATCCGGTTCGCCTTCCGTGCTGTCCTGGTTGTCGTCGAACCCGTCGCGGCCGGCAAACGAAATGCCCGATGCAATCGTGTTAAACACGTTTCCCGAACGCCCCGGACGCGGCAGGTCGGCGATGGTCAGGGGCGTTCCGCTGCCCCCGGCCAGACTCGCATAGATCAACTCCGGTTCGCCATACACTCCCGGGAATATGTGGTCCAGCACCCACGATCCGGAGCCCGCGTCGAATTTGTATTGCCCCCGGCCGAGTTTCAGATAGACGTATTCCATATTGGCCTGTTCCAGGTCCGTCGTCGGGCCGCCTGCCGTTCCGAAATGCTGGTCGAAATGCCAGTCCTGGTCGGAGGTGGGCGTCGCGGTACTCAGACGCCGCAGTCCCCAGATCGGATTGACTTCGGACGGTCCGAGTCCCAGATTCGACCGCGACAGGAACCGGCTCGACAGATCGCCGGCCGCCGTCACCGAAGCCAGCGTGTCGCCCGCATTGCGCGACAGGCCTGCCAGATTGCCGTGCGCGTTCAGGTTGAACAGACCGTCCAGGTCGTAGATCGTCAGCGAATGCAGAACCGCATACTTCGTCACATTGCCTGCGGAATCCGTGTGCTGACGAATGGGCATCCGCAGATCCATCCAGATGCCTTCTTTGATGCCGTCTCCGTCGTTGTCCACGTCCAGTTCGATGACCGACGGATCGGATCCTGTGAAGATGCCCAGTTCTCCCTGAATCGTCGGATCTTCAGCCGGATTCGAGGAATTGTTGTCCGGCAGAAACGGCCAGCCTCCGGCGGCCACGCCCAGAGTGGCCGCTTCGTCGTCCGTCAGGTAACGATACGGGCCAGGATTCCCATCGGATTTCATGCCGGACAGATGCAGCGGATGGGGTCGAAAACTGCGGCCGCCGAACAGAACGGTGCTCCGATTGGCACTCGTGATGGCCACCGGATTCCCGAGGGCATCGAACGCATAAGCCCAGTACGGATCGGTCGGCACGTCTTTTCCGGAAGGATGGTTCGGACTGGCGGACTTCATGTACTGCGGCCGGAAAAACGACGGAATGATGGCCGGGACCAGATCCACATTGCCGGCTCCGTCATCACGAACCGCCCAGCCGCGCCAGGCCAGAAACAGATGATTGATGTCCGGATACGTGTAGCCGACATCCGGGTCCGGCGGCGGCACGAGACGATCCACGTAACCGCCCCGCGCGGCCGGAGAATCCACGAAATCCAGCAGGTCTCCGGCAGCCGTGGGAACGCCGCTGCTGTACGTCACGGTGACGCCCAGCCCCGTGTACGGGTAGATGTCGGTCCCGACCAGGTTCTGAACGAGGCCATGGCGGCCGGTGGGGCTGTACAGAAT
>WFTL01000026.1 GCA_015485495.1 Planctomycetaceae bacterium | reverse complement strand
CGGAACGTTTCGCCGGTGTCGGACCAGGTGATCCGGCCATCGGCAGGCCGGTCGGAGACGAAGGGGAAGCATGCTTCGACGGGTGAACCAAACGGCACATCGGCAACCGATGACGATGCCGATCAGTCGCAATCGGGCGGAACTG
The DNA here is from genome assembly GCA_015485495.1 of Planctomycetaceae bacterium. Lineage (GTDB taxonomy): Bacteria > Planctomycetota > Planctomycetia > Planctomycetales > Planctomycetaceae > S139-18. The sequence continues at coordinate 4,018 of WFTL01000026.1, read as the reverse complement.
CTGCATCGACCGGGGCGCCCGGAAAGAACGCCGATTCGAGCGAACCGGGGGACAGTGCGGCGTCGTGCAGTTCCGGGGAATCGCCGAAAGCTGACTCAGATCATGATTGTTCTGCCGAGGGCGCCGGAGCTGGTGCGGAGGAAGACGGGTCAGGAGACGTTTCGGCAGAGCAGACCGTCGTGGACCATCCGGACGTTTTATCCGGTGAAGACGATGTACCGATCCTGCTGGCAGTGCTCCGGCACTGTCCGGATGCACGGCGGCGTGCCATGGCGGCTCTGAAGCTGGGAACGGTGGAAGGCTGTGATGCTGAGATCAACGGGATTCTCAGCCGTTACGCTCAGGACGCAGATGCCCTGGTGGCCGTGTCCTGCTGCGAATCCCTGCTGGTTCGCGGGCAGTTGAGTGATCAGATGATGGGTTCGCTGATGAACCTGACAGAACACCCGGATCCCCGCATCCGACTGGATGTCTGCACCACGCTGAGACGACTGGCCGGAACACCTCGGGAAGACGACGCCATTCACGCTCTGCTGCTGCGGCTGAACGATTCGTCTCCGGCAGTCAGGAGTATGGCAGCGCTCACTCTGAGCGATTTTCAGGAACGGACGGAGACGATTCTGGAACGTCTCATTGACCGCTGCAGTCTGGAAACCGATGCCGCGACGATTGGAGCCATCGAGACTGCGACTCAGAGGATCGTGGTGAATGCGGCGGCAACCGGGGAGCCGCTGCCGTTTGCGGATGACGACGATGTGGCCGATGACGGACAGTGATCTCGGCGCAGAATCGTGCCGGGCAGACGGGGATTTGTGGAGTCCGATGAGATGAAACCGATTCAATACGCGATTCTGCTGCTGTCGGCAGCGGCTGCCGGCGGCTGTGCTTCGATGCAGGACGGCCTGGTGGATCATGAAGTCCGGCTGCGAAACAGGATGCGTGCTCAGCATGCCTGGAACGAATGGTCCTGGTGCTATGACGATCTGGATCATCCCTTCCATTTCGCGAAAGGATTCAAGGCCGGGTACCGTGACATTCTGAACGGCGGAAAAGGGTGTCAGCCGACCCTGCCGCCGCGCTGTTACTGGAAATCGTGTTATCGATCCGCGGAAGGCCGCTGCAAAGTCAACGCGTGGTTCGACGGATTTTCGCACGGCGCCCTGGCCGCTCAGCAGGATGGCGTCGGTGCCTGGAACCAGATTCCTCTGTCACCGACTGCCCGCATGAACATGCATGCTGTCACCCGATCCGGTCAGCCCATGCCGACTGCTCATCCGCTTCCGCCTCCGGTGGCACCGGTGCCGCCGGAGATTCCCGAACCGGACAGTGATCCCACACGGTCTCCGGAACCACCGCCGCTTCCGGACGAAACGGATCAGAACGCCGATGGGGGGGGCAATGCTTCGGATGATGCCGGGGTGGCGATTCCTCTGCCCTACGAATAGCGGCGACACGGCCGCAGGATGAACAGATGGTCGAGACGGACACACACTGAGAAATCGCATCGGACATACACAGGAACGCGTCGCACCGACGTGAAGGGGGAACCCGACAATGGGAACTTTCAGATTCGGAACCAGCATCGAGAAGGTTCACAGACGCATCCCGGGAACCGCATTTCGGGCGGCTGCAGCGGCTGTCTGTGCGATGGCCGTCTGTCTGGCCGCCGGCTGTCAGACTGTCACCGGCATCCCTGTGCGTCGACTGCCCCGGGAGCTGCTGCAGGGGGAACTGAAGAATGAGTACATCGACATCAATATGCTGCGGCTGCGTCAGGATCCGCCGGAGTTCTATGCTCTGGCTCCTGGTGACGTTCTGGGGCTGCACATCCCCAACATTTTGAACGCTTCGTCGGATGCGTCGGCCCTGCCGGAAGTCCATTTTCCCGACGACAGTGATCTGCCGCCGGCGGTGGGGTCTCCGGTGGTCGTTCGTGAAGACGGCACGATCGCTCTGCCGTTCGTGGAACCGGTGCACGTGGAAGGCATGTCGCTGGTGGAAGCCACGGATGCTGTCCGCCGGGCTTACACGCAGTCGGACAATCCCGTTGCCCGGGAAGACGCTCAGGTGATTCTCACGATGATCCGTAAACGCACGGTTCGGGTCCTTGTGATTCGTGAAGAAGAAGGCGGTCAGGATGGTGTGACCAAACGGGGAACCGGTCACATCATTGATCTGCCGGCCTACGAAAACGATCTGCTGCACGCTTTGAGTGAAACCGGCGGCATGCCCGGGACGGATGCGAAGAACGAAGTCTATATCTACCGGGGCATGATGCAGGACGGAGTCAGTTATGATGCGATGCTCAGTCATCTGAGCATGCAGAACTGTCAGGATCCGTGTTTCTGTCGGCAGACGACGATTCCGGATCCGCCCAATGTCACGAAAATCCCTCTGCGTTACCATCCTTCGCGGCCACCGACATTCACGGAAGAAGACATTCTTCTGTCGGAAGGCGACATCGTCATCATCCGCAGTCGGGACGAAGAAACGTTCTACACGGCCGGACTGCTGGGTGGTGGTGAATATCCGCTGCCGCGTGACAAGGATCTGGACATCATCGGAGCCATCGCTCTGGCCGGCGGGCCGCTGGGCGCGGGCGGAACCGGGATTTCCGGTGTGGGGGCCCGGCAGCCATTGCGGACAGGAAACGTGCAGACCGGATACTGCCAGCCATCGGAAGTGATCATCGTGCGGGAACTGCCGTGCGGGAACCAGATTGCGATCAAGGTCGATCTCAATCGGGCCATCGCTGATCAGTCCGAACGGGTGCTCATCCAGCCCGGGGATGTGATCCTGCTGCGGTACACGCTGGCGGAGGAGTTCGGGAATCTGGTTCTGAATCTGCTGCAGTTCAACTGGATCCTGGGGGGCAGAAGTTTCTGATCGGCTGCCGGCTGACTTGATGTGGAGACACGGCCTTTCATGATGGTGGAACCGGCCGATGGGTTCGGGACGACACTCGAGTCGGCGGCGACGGGCAGGACCTTCCTGCTGTCTGTTACCTGAACCGAAATTCCTGAAATCCGGGTGCGTTTCGGCAGTCCTGTTCGGCGAAGGATTCGCTATCGGCGATTCCTGCCGGAGCGATGCTGTTCCGGCGAAGACCGCTTTCGAATTCTGATGGCATCCGGGCAGACTCCGCTGGCTGCCGTTCGATGTCACCTGCTAAACAGCCGCGTTGTGTTTCCTGCCTGCGGCTGCTGAAACAGCAGGCACTGACGTCCACTGCTCCGGAGTCTCTCATGCGCCTCCCTCTGCTGCTGACCCTCACGGCGGTCGGTCTGTCGTTTTCATCTGTCAGGGGACAGGTTCAGACGTTCCCCTACGAAGCGGTCGTCATCCGTGACAACGTGCTCGTACGCAGCGGCGGCAGTGAAGAGTATTACCCCACGATGAAGCTGCCGCGGGATACTGTCGTGACGGTGAAGCGGCACGATCCGGGCGGCTGGTACATGATTGCGCCACCCGAAAAGAGCTTCAACTGGATTCCCGCCCGCTACGTGGAACGGACGGCACCGGACGCCGGAACCATTCGGGAAGATCATGTCATTGCCTGGGTGGGCAGTGAATTCGGCGATGAAATCGGCGTGTGGCAGGGGCGTCTGTCTGCCGGAACTCCGGTGACCATTCTGGGTGAACGGGAACTGGATACGCCCGCCGGGAAGCAGCGCATGTATCGCATCGCGCCGCCGGCCCGCGATCACCGCTGGATTCCGGGCGACGCCGTGGTGCCCGTCGACGAAGCACACCGGCAGCAGCACGACCAGGATCCGTTCGCCACCCCGTCGGCTGTGCTGCAGCAGCAGGCGGAGACGCCGGATCCGTCGACGGCTGAAGTGGCGGAGACCGGTCCGGGGCGGCGGTTGAAACGCCTGCAGGCCATCCGTCAGGCACAGCGTCAGCTGGCGGAAATCGACCGGCGTTTCCGGGAAATGATCCGCCGCACACCCGATCAGTGGGATCTGGAAAGCCTGGAACAGGCCTATACGGAACTGCAGAAATCCACGACCTGGCG
>WFTL01000025.1 GCA_015485495.1 Planctomycetaceae bacterium | reverse complement strand
GGTACGAGTCTTCATCACGTCCGGGTTGCTGCACAGAAACTCGGACTCTGCGCAGCAGGCGTCGAAGTTCCGCTTTCGCAGATTCTGCAGACGGGAGTTCCTGCGATTCTGCATCTCGAAAGTTCGGATGATTTGAATCACTTCGTGGTATCGCTCGGCGAGGATTCTGAAACCGGCGACCTGTATCTTTTCAGTCCGCCGAGAACTGTCGCGTGGCGGTCGCGGGAAGTGATCGAATCGCGTTTTACGGGAATTGGACTTCTGGTGTCGGATGATCCGATTCCGGAACCATTGACATTGTCTGCCCGGAGTACACTGGCTACGTGGTACTGGGGCGGAACACCTGTGGTTCTGTGCGGGGTTCTCACGCGGATGCTGTTTTCCGGCGTGAAGGCCGGAAAACAGACAAAGCATATCTGTGTCCTGCTCGCGCTGCTGTTGCCGGGATTGGTCGGGTGTGTGCAGAAGGATCATGGCGGACAGGGCGTCGTGGATGAACGGCGGTCGGTCGATCTGGGTGAACTGGCTCCCGGGGACGATCTGCACCACGTTTTCGCCATCCGGAATGTGACGGATCGGAAGATCACGATCACCGGGATCGAAAAAACGTGCAGTTGCCAGGATATCGACATTTCGGTCGGGCAGACGATCGCTCCCGGTGCGGTCTGCCTGGTTTCTTACCGCGTGTGGACCGAACACCTGCTGGGGCGTCAGTCCGGGCGGGTGACGATCACGACGGATGCGGACCACGAATCGCTGAAGACGATTCATCTGAGTCTGACAGCAGACATCCGAAAGAAGCTTCGCGCGATTCCATCTCAGTTGATCTTCGGCATCGTCGACAGCCAGGAAGCGCCGAAGAAACGGCTGCGTATCGAGTCCGTCGTTCCGGGCCTGCTGGAGAAGTTCGAAAAGGTCCACTGGAACCATTCCGGGATTTCCGTTCAGCAGCGGGAAAGCGTTCCGGGGGCTCTGATTTTCGATGTGTCCATTGCGGCGGATGTCGCCGAAGGGGACATCCGCGACCTGTTGTCGTTCCGGTTCGATGACGAGCGTTTTCCTGAGATTGCTGTCGATGTGCGCGCGAAGAAGGTGCCGCCGGTGTCCGTGATTCCTCCACGGATTGCTGTTGCCGCCTCCGAGAGCAACTGGCCTCGGGAGTACCGTATCCTCGTGAGATCGAATGCGAAGGAGGAATTTCGGATCACGCAGGTGGACTGCGGACAGGGCATCACGGTGGATGGTGTCATCGATGAGCCGCGCCGTCGTTTCGTTCTGACGGTGCGCGTGGACGCGTCATTTCGAGACGGAAGCGACGGAGGCGCTGGAGAGGTCATCATTCGAACGGATCAGCCGCACACTGCCGTTCTGAAGGTGGAGTGAACCGTTCCGAAGGTGGTGGAATTGGTATACGCACGGCAAACTGCAGCCTGCAGGCCGGATCCAGGAGCGGAGCGACTCGGAACCGTCAGCAGCGCCGGCGCGTGGCGGTGGCAATGATAGCGGAACGGCGCAAGCCGCCCGGTCGGTGCGCGGGTGAGTGTACTCACCGGAGGCCTTTCGGCCTTCCGCCGTGATTTCAGGTCGCATCGGGAAACTCAGCAGGCCACTGCCTGCAATCCGCCGTATGCATGCCATTGCCTGCCGGAGGAACGGGGTCCGGCCCGTCCGAAGGGTGTGTGGAGGGACGCGCTCTGTCGCGTCCGTGTCATCGACGGCCCCGACGGAGCGGGGCCCTCCACTGTTCCTGGATCCGGCCTGCCGCCTACATGCTGTCGCTCACCGTGCGCATACCTTCTTCTCGGCGGCGTTCAATCGCCTTCAGTTCCCGATGGTGCTGTTCCAGCAGACGGCTGCGCAGCCACAGACGAGCCTGTCGTGGCCGCAGGTGCTTCCAGTGCCCTTCGGACACAACCAGCGAAACGGGCAGCCACACGGCGAACAGCAGCAGTCCGATCTGAATGGCTCTGAGCCCCGACGGCGTCAGTCCGTACAGACCGACGGATTCGGGCCTTTCCGGAAACCACTGCAGCACCATGCCGGCCGTTCCAGTCAGAATCATCCCCACGACAGCCATCCAGAGCAGTTCGCCGCGCCACGCAACCCGGGGGCCGCCGCTCCGTTCTTCGTCCTCCGATTCGGAGGTCGCCGAACGGGCCGCGGCCCGTCCGACCGCAGACATCAGCAGGGCCGCCACGGATTCCACCCCCGTCAGTTCCTGGCACGATCGCAGTCGAGACAGGGACATCAGAGTCACCAGCACTGCCTGAACCATGACCGGAGAATTCGACAGGGTCGATCCGTATGCGGTTCCGAAGTACAGGTGAAGCTGAAAGAGCACCAGCAGCAGGGCGGCCGTCCAGCGCACCAGCCCCAGCAGCAGCAGACCGATGACAATGATGCGGGCCAAAGAGGAAATCCCGCTGTCCTGCACCAGCCAGACCAGAACACAGGCAAGCACAATGAGAATGCGTGTGTCCGCACGCTTCCAGTCGCCCGCAGCCGGTTCGGAATCGCTGCGGGCTGATTCAGCAGGCAGCCGCGTCATCCGCATCGTCCTCCCGCCAGGCCGCGTCCGGCATGAGCCAGACGCAGGTCCTTCAGAATCTGAGACAGGGGGCGTCCTCGTCCGGCAAAGGCGATCTGAGCCCCCGCGGAACGGACCTTTTCAGTGAGTTCCCGGCAGCGGTCCTGCAGTTCGACGTGCCAGGCTTCGTGCAGGAGGCTGTCTGCGGTTGGCGGATCATCGGCATTTGCGGAAATGCCGCGGCTTTCCGGCAGCGGACACACGAATCCCACACGATGATGGCGGCTGCGGGCCAGCCGCACCGCCGACCGAATCGGTTCCCAGGAATGTTCCGGAAGCAGACTGCAGATGACGATGTGGTGTTCGTTGTCTCGTGCCCGGCTGACCGACTGCCGGATCGATCGAACCAGATGATCCAGGCATCCGGGATTCGCCGGTGGACCGAACGGATGTTCCGGAGAACCGGCGGACGGCACTGTGAAGGGAAACCCCAGTTCGTCCAGCAGACGGGTCATCCACTGCCCCAGGAATGCATCGTCGTCCAGCAGCCGCTGCCGATCCATCACACTCAGCCCCATCGCCTCCCCGATCACCGCAGCCAGGCAGGATCGCTGCCGAAACACGGACCGATTCCACGGTAGCAGCGGGAAGACGGTCCACGGTGTCTGATTGACCCGGTGGTCCAGAAGATCCGGCAGACAGTTTCGACAGACTTCCAGAACGTGCTGCTGCAGCCGGCGCGACCAGCGAACCGGGGACGTTTCCAGCCGACAGGCCAGCGCCAGTTGTTCCAGTACCCGATAAAGCATCCGATCGCCCTGACCTGGTGACAGCCGACGAATGCCGGCTTTTCCGAACAGGACCAGCCCGGCCGGATCTCCCGCAGACAGAGCTGTCTGAACGATTCCGGCCGCCAGGGGGGCGGCCGTATCACACAGACGGTTCCCGAAACGTCCGGTTCGCATGCGCGGCGAATCTTCCACATGCACGATACAGCGAATGGGGACGTCTGATTCGTATTCGCACGTCATCAGACGGCCACGGCGCGCGGACACTTTCCAGGCGATGGATTTCGGCGGATCTCCCGGAACATACTCCCTGATTTCAAGCAGTTCCGACCCCATTCCGGCCCGCTGCAGCCGGTGAATGCCGTGCTGCGGCAGACTGTTGATGCGTTTGATCGCAGTGGAGGGACGCGTGCCGGAATCGAACGTGGGCAGAATACGCAGCCTGCAGGCACAGGCGATGAAACGATCAGCCGCGAACAATCCGCCCGGATCCTGAAACCGCAGCCGGACTCCGTGCAGCACGGCCGTGCCGGCAGCCCGCGGTCGGCCGTCCCACGACAGCAGCACGGTTTCGGCCGGCTGCGTGACCACGTTGTCGCAGCAGCCATCGATCTGAAGCAGCTCCGCGGGGACACTATCCGCCACACGCGTCCAGATCGGCACCCGCTTTCCCGGACAGCGAATCTGCACCTGCACCCGCACCCGCCGTCCGGCGAAACACACGACCGATGCATCCGACCGGCCGTTGACCGTGCGCCGGACGTGCAGCCGATCGGCTCCCCGCAGCAGCCACCACTGAAAGCGAACCCATTCTCCGAACACCCACAGCAGCACCGTCAGCGACAGCAGTGCCAGAGATTCGCGGGCGGCCAGCAGACCGATTCCGGTTCCCGTCAGAGCCGGAATCAGCAGGCAGATCCCCCGCACCGTAATCTGTCCAGGTCCGTCACTCATGCCGCACCGGCACCGATTCGATGATCTGCTGGATCACATCGTCCATGGAAAGCCCGTCCATTTCGGATTCCGGCCGCATGATGAGCCGGTGCGCGAGCACCGGTCCGATGACGGCCTGCACATCCGCATGCGTCAGGTATTCCCGACCGTCCAGAAGGGCATGCACGCGGGCCGCCTTCATCAAAGAAATGGCCGCCCGGGGACTGCCGCCCAGCAGCAGATCAGGATGCTCCCGGCTCACACGAATCAGATCGATGATGTAGGCCTGCAGTTCGGCCGCGGAATGCACCTGATCGATGCGGTCGCGGATGCCGATGACGGTGGCTGTGTCGCAGACTGTCCGGGGTGTTTCCGCGGTGCGACTGTGCAGACTGAGCATCCCGATTTCTTCTTCGCGATTCGGATACCCCACGTGGACCCGAAACAGGAAGCGATCGAGCTGCGCTTCCGGCAGGCGGTAGACCCCTTCCTGTTCGATCGGGTTCTGGGTCGCCAGCACCATGAACGGGTCCGGCAGCGCCAGCGTGACTCCTTCGATGGTCACCTGCTGTTCCTGCATGGCTTCCAGCAGAGCGGACTGAGTGCGTGCGGGAGCCCGATTGAGTTCATCCGCCAGAAGCAACTGACAGAACACCGGCCCTTTTCGCAGAACGAAATCACTGCTGTTTCGGTCCAGAACCTGTGTCCCGGTCACGTCGGACGGCAACAGGTCGGGAGTGAACTGAATCCGTTCGTGATGGATGCCCAGAGCCGTGGAAAATGCCCGGCACAGCGTCGTTTTGGCCGTACCGGGTACCCCTTCCAGAAGCACATGACCGCCGGCCAGAAGAGCCGTCAGAAGCTGTTCGGTTACGGAATCCAGCCCCACCACGACTCGTCCGACCTCTTCCAGGACACGGCTTTTCAGCCGGCTGACCTGAGCCGCCAGTTCCTGCTGTGTGATTTCAGTCACGAATGCTCCACCAGTACGGGACTCGTCCGGGCCTGTCGATGATTCCACTGCCGCAGATCGTAAAGATGCCGGCCGAAAGATTCGAACTGATCACGTGTCCATTCGGACGAACGCCCCTTCGTCCGTGCCTGCCGAATCGCTTCGTCCAGCGTCTGCCGCACAGTATCCGGGTTCTTCGAAACAGCCGCCAGTCGCCTCCGCACCGCCCCGTCCGGCCCAAGCTGTGCGTCCCAGACTTCCGGATCGGCGCTGCCGGTCAGCTCACGGCACAGATCCCGGGCCAGAGCCGCAGCAGCCTCGTGCAGATTCATCGTCAGCGGTGCCGGTCCCGTTTCCGGCGGCCGCCGAATCGCCGGCTGCCACGGGATGAACTTTCGGATACCCCGCCAGGACCGCACCAGAAACCAGGCAGCAGCCGCTCCACACACCGCCAGCAGGACAGCCCGCCGGTAAAATCTCGCCGGCAGCCGACGCGGCCGATCGGCCACCAGGTCGTTGAGCACTCCCGAATCTTCGATTTCCGCCAGCAGGTCGTTGCCGATCTTCAGCAGAACATCCCCAGGCAGATCGTTCAGTGCTTCCGGCGGAATCTGTTCCCGTTCTTCCGCCGACTGCTTCAGACGCTGTTCCAGAAGATCCCACAGGCGTCCCTGCACCGGCCGGCCACTGTTCAGGAACAGCAGTTCTGACCGGCCGTCGGACGTGAGATTTTCGGTCAGTCGATGCAGCAGCAGCCGGTTGTCCCCGTGCCAAAGCATGCTGTTGGTCAGCGGACTGTCGTCGGACAGCACAATCAGCCGGCCGCGCCGCCAGGTCAGCGATGCCAGAACCGGCCGGCCCCGGCTGCGCCGCGGCTGTGCAGTCGAGGAGATTTCTGCATGAATGTCCCAGTCTCGACCGGCCCACGGTTCCAGCCGTTCGATCCATCCGCAGCCGTTCATCACCAGCCGCCGCACGTCGCCGGTCAGTCGACTGGATCGAACGGACACCGCGATCGGACAGTCTGCGTACCCCATCCACGCACGGCGATGGTCCAGCACCGGCCCGGAACGAATCTGAAACAACCCCGGCACAGACACGCTTTCATCCGTCGCCACCAGAACGGCAGCTCCCGCATTCAGCCAGCCAGGCAGAGCCGTCCGCTGGTCGGCCGTGATGTGCCCCGTCAGTACGATCACGGTTCGTTCCGCCGGCAGCCGGCGGCCCGGGGACGCAGGATGCAGGCCCTGAACCTGCAGCATCGACTCGAACAGATCGAATCCGACATCCCAGCCGGCGACCGGCTGCCGTCTGACGAATCGATCCACATTCTGCCCGCCGGCCGGTTCGACCACAGCCGCCCCGGTCAGCAGCAGGGCCAGAATCCCGATGGCCCTGCGAACTGCCACCGGTCGGTATCGACTGCGGCGAACGGCGATCCAGCCACGCGTCATTTCAGACACCCGGCGAGCACATGCCGGGCCTGCGCGATCCGGCTGTCGTCTTCCTGGCACTTCCCGTCCGAACGATCGTGCCGCTCTGTATAGCGGGCCCATTCGTACAGATCCGCCAGTTCATTCAGCTCCGCCGTGTGTTCCGGCAGCCGTTCGGTCGCCAGGCGAACGGCCCGCCGATGGTGCCACCAGTCCGGGCAGTCCGGCCCCAGCGAATCCGTCAGCCAGTGAAACGCCCGCACAATATCCTGCCGCGACCGAATCTCCGGCACGTTATCTGACAACGGTACAAACGCGTGCATCGACATCGCACGTTCCCGCCGTGTCCGGCGGCCCGGCAGCATCAGAATCGCAGCAGCGATCAGGCCGGCTGCCAGCAGCCCCAGCGTGACTGCTTCCAGAGCGTCCGTGTCCGGAAGGAATCGTTCCGCCGCATCGCTTCCGAAAACGGACCGTTCCGCTGTCGGGCCGGCAACAGCCGGATTCCCCGTGCGCCGGGTGCGGTTCTCCCGGCTGCGCCGCACTGTCTGCATGGATTCCTGAGTCCACTTCTGCAGGCGCTGCACAGTGTCCGCCAGGTCCCCGCGCATGTGTTCGGCCGCTTCCTCCAGAATGTGACTCCAGATTCCCCGACCGACGTCTTCCGAATCCTTCCGTCCTTCTTCCTGCCGCCGGGCGTCCTCCCGGATTTTGCGAACCAGACCGGTCAGCGCCGGCAGCAGCCCCCGCTGAGACAGCTCCTGACGGAAATCGAATCCCTTCGGCGACGGCGTCGCGGTCCTTCCGAACAGGCGTCTTCCGCCGTCAGATCGGTCCGGTCGTGTTTCCGTTTTCAATGATCCTTCGAACGGACTTGTGGAATCCGGTGCAGGAGGACCGGCCGCTGGCGACCGGGCGGCCGGGCTGTCGGCGGTGTCGGCGGTGTCCGCCAGAGAATCCGCCGCAGTCCGTTCCGGCCGGACAGGGTCCGTGCGGTCGGCTGCAGAATCGGACTGCCGGTTCGGTTCAACCTGGCCGGAACGTCCCGGCCTCCGGTCTTCCTGCCGGCTGACACCGTCAGGGTGCCCGACGGGCTTGTCCGAATTCGGCCCATCCGTGTTTTCTGTACCGCGGCCCGGCCGATTCGAACGCCCCGCATGGCGGTGTGCCGCATGAAGCGAATCTTCAGACCGAGTCGACCGGTGAATGTCGCGGGGTGCAGCCGTGTCCTGTGCCGCTTCAGTTCTTTGCGGCGCGCTGCCGGGGCTTCCGGATATCGCTGGACGCGGTGCCGTTCTGTCCGAAGGAGATTTCAGGACACGGGACAGGCCTTCCAGAGTGGACCTCATGCCTTCCAGAATCTGCCGGCGTTCCTGCGCCCGGACAGCCTGTTCCAGAATCTCCGGATGCTGAAGTCCCAGCCGCCGGATGTGCTGCGGCAGTCGGGATTCGAACAGTCCTCCGGTTCGCTTCAGCGCATCAGCCAGCTCAGAAAGGTCGTCTTCCGAAAGGTTCAGGTGACGGCGGATCGCGTCCACCTGACGACGCTGCATCTGCAGCTGCATTTCCAGCAGCAGGCGGTACTGCCGGAGCGGATCGGTCGGTCCCTGCGGCGCCAGCGGGCGCTGCGTGCCCGCCGCAGCGATCCCCGTCATTGCTGCCAGCAGCAGCCACACCACCCGTTTCCCGGCATAGCGCCGCACCGTCTGCCTGTCCCCGCGTCTGACCATGACGTTTCCTGAAAACGGTCCTGTCGGCAGCCGTCGCTCGACCGCCCGTATTGCAGAATGCCCCGTGCTTTCGGTCAAGCGACGCCTCACGAACCGTCCCGAAGATTCTACGCAGGAGCCACCCGTGGATCTCCAGCATTCCTGTGCGAATCACCGTTCGAACCGGTCACGGGACCGCCTGGCCGGTCAGGTGCCAGCGGAAATCCGAGTGCCGGGACGCGGCAGAAATCCGCGCATGGACAGGCCGGAATTCGGCCATGTCGCCGCAGGTTGCCGCCTGCAGAGCCGGAAGGTCAGGAAGGATGCGGCAGAACGTCAATGCGAAAGGATCCGGCCGGTACCGGACTGACCGGGAGTGCAGCGCGATGGTGTCGGTTCGCTGTCCCGTCTGAGTGAGGCGGGCGCTTCGGCCGCCTGTCCTGGTCAGGCGGCCGTTCGCAGGGCGAGTTCTTCAGAATTGACCGCCACCACGGTGATCCCGAATCGATCCGCCAGGCGCGTCACTTCATCCGGATCCAGCAGAATGGTCATCCCGGCCTCGACAGCCAGCACCCGACCGCCGGCTTCGTGCATCGTTTTGATCGTGTCGATTCCGACCGTCGGCACATCGAAACGCATGTCCTGATTCGGTTTGGCAACTTTCACGACCGTGAATCCGCCTCGCCGGCACAGATTCCCGGCTCGGCGAATGCACGCATCGGTGCCTTCGATGGCTTCCACGGCCAGGACGGCGGTGTCGTGAACGGCCACCGTCTGTCCGACATCCAGTCGTCCCATTTCGCGGGCCAGTTCCCATCCGAACCGGATGTCCTTCCACTGACTCGACGACGGTCGTTTTCTGGTGAGAAATCCGTGTTTCACGAGCAGCTCCGGGCAGTATCTGAGGGCAGAATCGAAATGCAGATTATCACGAGCGAATTCGCGGATGACAGCCAGCAGAATCGTGTCGTCCTTCTTGTTGGCTGCGGCATAGCGATACCACATGTGCAGCGTCCGCAGGTCGGGAATGAGCCGCAGCAGGCGAAACGGATGGAACAGGACCGTCTTATCGATCTTTCCTGCCATGAGAATCCGTTCGACTTTCGCGCGGCGAAACAGGCGAATCTGCTTTCCGCCACGGGCCAGAGGAACCCGGCAGTATTCGTCGCAGTGTTCCCGAAGCTCCTCCGAAGCCATGCCGTCGATTCCCACACCGAACACCCAGTGCCCGGCCGCCCGGGCCGTCCGGGCCACCTGAATCGGAAAGGCTCCGGCACCGGCCAGCAGGCCCAGCCGGGTCGGCGGCACGGCGGCAGCCTCCTGCCCGGCCGCGAACGGCAGCAGATGGTGATGATGTTCCGTCGAATCAGACATGAACCTGTCGTCCCGTACGTCGTCAGACCGTTCTTCAGGCGGCCCGGTGCTGTGCACCGCCGGCCTCTTCGGTTCCGGCTGAGATTCCGATCTGTTGTTTGAGTCTTTCCACGTCTTTGGACAGCTGTTTCAGGGCGTTCCTCATTTCCGGCAGCCGCCGCAGAGCCATCATCTGGCGGCTCGTTTCACTCACCGGAGCAGCCGGTGTGCCGAAGTATTCCTGATGCCCCTTCAGATCCCGATGCACGCCGGCCTTCCCGCCCACACGGCAGCCATCTCCCATCACCACATGATCGGCGATTCCCGCCTGGCCTCCGCAGACCACGTAGGAACCGGTTGTGACAGAACCGGCGAATCCCACCTGAGACACGATGAGGTTGTGTTCGCCCAGATGGCAGTTGTGTCCGATCATCACCTGGTTGTCGATGCGGGTTCCGCTGCCGATAACCGTCTGCCCGACCTTGGCCCGATCGATCGTGGTTCCGGCTCCGATTTCCACGTCGTCGCAGATACGAACCGTTCCGTAATGCGGCAGACGTTCGTGCCGTCCGTCGACGGTGCGATAGCCGAACCCATCAGCGCCGATCACGCAGCAGGCATGCAGAATGACATCGCATCCCAGAAGAACATCATCGTAAAGAACGCAGTTGGGATGCAGAATGCAGCGGTCGCCGATCACACATCCGTCACCGATCACACAGCCATGCTCGATCCGGCAGTCCGCCCCGATGACTGCATCGCTGCCGATGACCACATGGTGACCAATGACGGCCGTGGGATGCACGCGTGCCGAATCGGCGATGGAAGCTGTCGTGGCCACGCCGGTCAGCGACGACCGGCGCCGCGGATGCAGAATCGATGCGATTTCCAGGAACGCCTGTTCCGGTTCCGGCACAGGAATGAACGTGGATTCTTCAGAAGACTCCCCGGTCGGCTGAGCGTCAGGTGGGATGAGAATCACACGCGCCTTCGAAGAACGAATTCGATTCATCTGGCGGATGTCGCCCACGTAGGCCAGATGCTGCTCCGTTGCCCGTTCGAGAATTTCCACGGCCGACACGGTGCGATCGGGCGATCCGATCAGCACCGCTCCCAGATGATCGGCGATCTGCTGAGCTGTCAGCGTGTTCTGCTCTGCCATCCCTGCCTCCCTGCTGTCCTCCGACACTCCTCGACCACCCGGTCACCCATCGATCAATGGTCCTGCCGGCAGATCCCTGGTCGCCTGCCAGGCGGTCGCCATCGCGTCTGCCACCTTTGCAGGACCGGCCTTTCGGTCGGCGGAGTTCTGCTTTTTGGGGAACCTGTTTTGTACGGGAATTTCTCAGAACCCCGCAAGACAGGTCCCGCCGACCGGACCTGATTGCTGCGGCCGGCAGCCGGAACCGCAGACGATTCCGGCGAATCTGAACGCCAGGCACGGCAGGAGTGTCAGGAATTGCCGAAATGCGGCCGGTTTCCCGTGCATGGCGGGCTGCCCCACGTCATTCTTTGGCCGGAACCCGATTCGAGATCCCGGTCTGCTTCGTTCGAACAACGTTTCCCGCCTTCTGAACATGTCCGTATCGTCCGCTCAATCCGCGATTCCGGAAGATTCCGTCGGGCTGGTTCAGCCGCAGTCCACGGTGCTGTTCCAGGACAGCCCTCTGGTTCTGGCCTCCGGTCAGACACTCGGACCGATCACCGTCGCCTATGAAACATACGGTCGCCTCAATGAAGCCCGCGACAACGGGGTGTTCGTGTGTCATGCTCTGACCGGCGATGCCCATGCGGCCGGGCGGCATCATGCGGACGATCCGAAACCGGGCTGGTGGGACCCGCTGATCGGACCGGGCCGCGGAATCGACACGAATGAGTACTTTGTCATCTGTGCCAATGTGCTGGGGGGATGCCAGGGAACGACCGGGCCCGGATCCATCAACCCGCAAACCGGCCGGCGGTACAATCTGTCGTTTCCCAGCCTGACCGTCGGCGACATGGTTTCCGTCCACTCGGAACTCGTCCGTTCCCTGGGAATCGAACGGCTGTGCGGTGTCATCGGCGGAAGTCTGGGAGGCATGCAGGTTCTCGACTGGGCCGTCCGTTTTCCCGACCAGACCGCGGCCGCCATTGTGATTGCGTCCGGCCATCATCTGTCCGCTCAGGGCATCGCCTTCAACGCCGTGGGACGGCGTGCCATTTATGCAGATCCGGCCTTTCAGGGCGGATCCTGGGATCCGGAGTCTCCGCCGCGATTCGGACTGGCTCTGGCCCGCATGATCGCTCACATCACCTACCTGTCGGAAGATTCCATCGCTCTGAAATTCGGCCGCCGGCTGCAGGACAGCGATCAGTTCGCCTTCGACATCCTGAAAGAAACGGAATTCCGAATCGAGAGTTATCTGCACCACCAGGGAAAGCGGTTCGTTCAGAGATTCGATGCCAACAGCTACCTGTATCTGACCCGTGCCATGGACTACTTCGATCTGGCCCGGTACAGCGGGTCACTGGCGGAATCATGTGCCCGTGCGTCCGCCCGTTTTCTGGTTCTGTCGTACGATACCGACTGGCTGTTTCCCACGTCCCAGAGCCGCGAACTGACGTCTGCCCTTCTGCAGGCCGGGAAGCATGTGTCGTTTCTGGAGCTGGACTGCAGCTTCGGCCATGACTCGTTTCTCATCGACATCGATCCTCTGGCAGAAGTGATTCGCCCGTTCCTGAAACAGACTCGTGCATCGGAACAGCGGCGGGCAGCCCGGACACGGACCGATTCGCAATGAACGTCTGGTGCCTGCCGTGCCGAAACCGAAGGACTCCCGACGTGCTGTGCGGCCCGCACGGCTTTTCTGAATCCCTGAATTCCTCTGTTCACTGCGGTTTTCGCAGCCGTGTTTTGCATTCCGTGTGTCCTGTCTGTGTACTCCGACCGTGTACTCGGGTGATCTGAACACGTCCGTCTGAAAGATTCCGTTTCAACGAATTCTCCCGGCCATGTCATCAGGAAATCGCTACCAGATGCCGGACGTCAGCGTCCGGCTCACGGATGAGCTGATCATGAAGCACATCGATGCGTCCAGTCGGGTCATCGACCTGGGCTGTGGAGACGGCCGACTGATTGAACGGCTGCGTCGGGAAATGGACTGCCAGGTTCTCGGCGTGGATCTGGAACGGTCCAACCTTCTGGCTGTCATCGAACGCGGTCTGCCCGCGGTGGCCGCCGACCTGGACGAAGGCCTCAAAGACATTCCCAGCGGCAGTTACGATTTCGCCGTGCTGAGTCAGACGCTCCAGCAGGTCCGGCATCCGCAGCAGCTCCTTCTGGAAATGCTGCGCGTCGCCCGCCGGGCCCTGGTGGTCGTCCCCAACTTCGGTTACTGGCGGATCCGACTGGAAGTGCTGTGGAGCGGCCGGACACCGGTCACCGGGACGCTGCCGTACGAATGGCACAACACGCCGAATCTGCACTTCATGTCGATGTACGACTTCCGGGAACTCATGGAAAGCATCGGTCTGACGATCGTTCGTGAAAGTCCCATCATCCACGGCCGCGCCGTGGACCGCGCCTGGGCCGCCAATCTCCGCGCCGATAGCGCCTTCTATCTGCTGGAAAAACGCGACTGAAACCCTCCGCACCGGCCACGACCCGAAGCCGCGGCAGGGTTCCTGCCGGATGCCGTCTTCATGAGGTTTTTCCCGGGTCTTTCCGTCGCCCCGGCCCAGGTTCCCGCACTCGGAACGTTCGGAACTCACGCGGAGACCCGTATTGACCTGACCTGTGATTTCCGGCTACGGTCCGCCGTTGCTGCGCAGGACGTGCACAACGTTTTTCTCACTCTCCCTCCGGTTTTCTCTCCCCTCCGCACTGAGTCTTCCCTGTGTCTCTCCGGAACGGATTCCTGAGATTCCTGCTGTGTGTTCTTGCTGTCGCTCCGGCCGCGGCACAGAACGGCGATGCCGCCGGCAGCGCTGCGGGCGGTCCTGAACACACAGAATCTGCCTCCCCTTCGGTGCTTGTCCTGAAATCAGGACGTGTCATCCGTGGACGGATTCACAACCGAGGTGACGGATACACGGTGCGTCAGGCCAGCGGCCGGATGTTCGTCGCTTCGTCTCAGGTGTGGACCCTTGCGGAAACCCTGGATGACGCGCACACACGACTGCTGGAATCCTTTCCCGGCCGGACACCGGACACCTATCTGCAGATGGCCCGGTGGTGCATCGACCAGAAGATGTGGGGAACCGCCCGGCAGGACGTGCTGGATGCCCTGCATCTGGACCCCTACCGGGAAGACGCCCGGCGTCTGCTGGCACGTGTGATGCAGCTTCAGAAGGAATCGTCCGTGTCGCGATCTTCCTCGTCGCCCGAACACCTCCGCCAGGTGGTTCAGACGGGCGTCGCTCTTCCGCGTCGCAGTCTGGGAGGGCTTTCTATTGAACAGGCCCGCACGTTCACGCGCCGGATTCAGCCGCTGCTGCACAACACGTGCGGCCGATGCCATCACCCGAAATCAGACCGATCCTTCGTTCTCCACGCACTCCGCCACGGGTCCACGCCGGAAATCGCCCGCCGGAATCTCGATGCCGTGGCCCGCTGGCTGGATGGTTCCCGGCCTGAAGACAGTCCGCTGCTGACATACGCCACAACCGCCCACGGTCCTCTCCGATCGCCGCCCCTGGCGGGACGAACGGCCGAACAGCAGATCCGGCATCTGTCCGTCTGGGTTGCAGCAGCCGCTCCGGAACTCCGTCGCGCAAACACCCCGGACCGCCCGTCCACGGTCGCATCTCAGACCGATCCCCCCGAATCAGCATCGGGAACCAGCCCGTCGGTCCGGCAGGCCGTGTTCCGGACATCCTCTGAGACACCTCAAACCCAGACCCCATCCACACCCCCATCCGCCGGATCCCCGGCTGAAACAGAACGGGAAGCCCGGCTGCTGGACGATGCGGCTCGCCGCAATCGCCGGGATCCGTTCAATCCGGATACGTTCAACGCGCGATATCTCACAGAACCCGCTTCATCCCGTCGAACTGAAACCCCCTGAGTCTCTGCGTGGTCAAAGGATTCGCCATGAGCACGAATCGCTGCTGTTTCTGGTCCGGCTGGCTTCTGGCCGGAATCCTGTCCGGCTGTGCCGCCACCGGACGATTCACCCCGGAACAGTACTCGCGGCTGGACGACGATCCCTTCCTCAGCGGTTCCTCCGCTGTCCAGGATGAAAAATCGACCGTCGCGGAATCTTCCCAGCATCATTCCGACGATCCCTCACACGATGCTCACGAATCCCATGAGCACCAGAATTCGGCTCCGGTCCTGACGGCCGTCAGTCCGGAACGCCCCGCGGCCCCGGACGCGTCGGCCGCCCGCGACGATTCCTGCTGCCGTTCGGAATCCGATGAATTCTCTTTCCCGGAAGAAACGGCACCGCAGGAAGCGATCACCGACCTGTTTTCTGAGAACCATTCGGAACACCCCGAATCCTCTCCGATCCGTCAGACCGCCGGCGAACAGTCGACCGCGGAAACGGACGACGCATTCGATGCCTTCCTTCGCAGCCAGAATCGGAAAGTCGTTCAGGCGGACGCGACGATTCCGAGCGACTCTCGGCGACCCGCCCATCCGTCTCCGAATGATTCCGACGAAGACAATCCGTTCTTCCGTTTTCCCGGTGAGCAGCCATCTTCGGAATCCGTCCCGAACAGCAGCAGTGCCGGCCGACAGACCGAATCGGCATCACTCAGTGCCGATAACGATTTTCCGTTCGATGAGGACGAGTCACTTCATGGGGACGCCCCGCAGGTGGCTCCTCCCGACGACGTGTTCGGTTCCGACGCAGAAGATGCAGACGATGCCGGCTGGCCGCCGGGAAACTTCGAATTCAACTGACGCCTGATTCATGTGGCCGCCACAGGGCGGCTGCGGCCATGGCCCGCACTCCGGCGTCTCTGCAGCCCCGCGTGTCAGTCCCCTGCCGTTCCGGGCGCATAACGGCACACCGCCAGCAGATGACGCGGCCGGGACATGGCCACATACAGATGCCTGGGCGATTTCTTTTCGGCATCGGAAGGCACGTCGCAGAGAATCACGACGTCCGCTTCCAGCCCCTTGAAGCGATGCAGCGTGGAAAACCGGACGTCGGTCGGCCCAGGAGTCTCATTCAGTTCCACCAGCGAAAAGTTGCCCAGTTTTCCGGCTCCGTACACAGCGCTGTGGTCCGGCTTCCTGGGAGACAGCACGACGACCCGATCCGACGACACGTTGTTCACCGTGATCACTTCGTGCAGAACCCGACGCACCGCGTCGATCATATCGCGTTCCGTCGGGCATTCCCGAACGATCACATCCGCCCCTTCGGGCATTTCCGGTTTCAGCACCGGGCTGATGCCGACCGGCTGAGTGCTGACAGCGGCGATCTTTCGGGTGTTGCGGCAGTTGTACTTCAGATGCACTTCGTCCAGCCCCAGTTCCGCGGCCGGACCGTCTCCGTAAATCTGCTGATTAGGATCGTAAAACACATACAGGACCCCTTTGTCGGGACAGCGCAGCAGAGTCCGCACGGGGATCCACCAGTCCGCCCGAAAATCCTGGGCTTCGTCCACAATCACAGCATCCCAGCGTGTCTGCGGACTCCGCTCCAGAGCCTGCAGAAACAGTTCGGCCACGTCTTCGTCCCAGAAACGCCGGCGTGCCTCGGAATCCTGCGGCACTTCATGATTCAGCCCCGCCTGTTCGATCACCTCCATGGCCAGCCCGTGAAAACTGTCCACATGGAAATCCTGAGCACGGTCGGCCAGAAAATCGGCCAGAGGCCGATTGAAGCAGAGAAACACGACCTGCCGGCCCGCTGCTGCCAGGCGACGCGCTTTTTCCATGGCCACCAGCGTCTTGCCGGTTCCGGCAGCCCCGCGAACGGCCACCTGATGTTTCGTTTCAAACAGATCCAGAACATCCGCCTGGTCATCCGTCATGCGCACGAGCACGGCATCATCGCGGGCGAACCGGGACGCGAGCGACGGAGCCAGACGAAACGACGGCGCCAGGCGGCGGACGAATGCCCGAACTTTCGCCTGGGAAAGAGACCGGGCAGGCATTCCCGCTGCCGCAAAAACCTGTTCCATCCGCTGATGAATGTCGATCAGGTCCGTGCTGTCGATCACCTGTTCCCGGGGCAGAGCCGGATCCGGACTGCCGTTCACCGCAACATCCGGAAAACACACCGCCCAGCCGAACGGCAGCGTGCCATCGAGAAACTCCCGCTGACCGCTCAGATAACGATTCACGCAGTGGATGGCTCGCTGAGCCTGCCGGCCGGGATCCCTGATCGCGTGGCGACGCCCCTGATGATCGACGGAATACCAGCCGTTTTCACTGCGGCCGATGTCCTGTCCTCCCTTGACTTCCAGTCCCAGCACACCGCGTCCCGGATGCAGAATGAGAAAATCGACTTCACACTCGATGCTGCGCGACGACCCGGATGCCGGCAGAGTGAACCGCCGGGAATGAATGACGGTCCAGTCTTCCGGCAGACCGGATGCCAGGACATCGAACACGGTCCGTTCCGATCGCGGACAGTCGGAGTCCGGAACAGCGGGGATCATTCGGGGCACGACTTAGCACCTTTCATCAGAATGCGATGCTGCCTGTCGACAGATCGGGAACACTGTGCACCGTGTCCCGGATCCTGTCAAACCGGTCCGGTCTGCCTGCCGTCTCCGTATGCCATGTCGGAATCGGCCGCCGGACCCGCCTTTTGAACTGCCCGCTTTGAGGTCCGGACGGCTTCATGCATCTTCCGGAACATCATGCATCCTGTCACCGTGTCATCCGTCCGCTTCATTCTCAGACGTGGCCTTCTTCACAGACATCGGATTTTCCAGGCGAGCCCGCACGCGGTCGAAGTGATGCGCATCATGCCAGCCGCTCACCCGCAGCCACTGAACGAGATTCAGTATTCCAATAACGGGATCGGGAAGGCGTACATGGCCGAGCAGACGTTCATCACGCGACGTGTAAAATCGTCTCAGCGCCTGGTGTTCGCGCCGCAGTCCGTCGTGGAGATCGTCGAGACACACGGGACGTTCCGGCGTGAATTTCGGCGGCCAGATCCAGCCCACGTTGTTCGGCACGCCCGGCCGCAGATAGACATTGTCGATGGACGCTTCGTACGGCCGCCTGCGAAACGGCCAGGCGAAGGGGACGGCCAGCGGATACCAGAACAGCAGCAGCCGGCGGGTGAAGCAGTTGAGAACCCGCGTATGGTCCAGGTGTTCTCCGATCGACCAGATCCCCGAACCGGGACGATGCCACAAAGTTCTTTCCGAAATCCCGTGCAGTTCAGAGAAGATGGCCTCTCTCTGCCGGTCCAGAAGGTCCAGGTGTTCGGCGATCGCTCCGGTCATGACAACGTTCCTGCAGGCGTTTCCCGCCATCCGAGTCGGCGGCGCATGGTTCGCAATGAACCGGCGTCAGCATCCGGCCGCCAGCCGACTTTTCGGAGCACCGCCCGCCGAAGCTTCATGATCGGCGATCCCGCGTCCGCTTTCCAGCCGGATCCCGATTCATCCCCCGTCGAAAGACACCGCAAAGCCTGCCCGAGTGTCGGCAGGCGGTTCGATGCGAGAAACCGGCTTCACCAATTCCCGGAACGGAGGCGTCGCCGGTGGATGCCGCTTCGTTCCCTGGTATGCTGCGGCAATTCCATCGGCATCTGCCGAAATCCCGCCGCGGTGCGTGTGGGGACCGGCGGATGGAACAGTCCAGAAATCGTCTTTCTTTTTCGACCGGCTGCGGACCCTTCTTCCCGGCCGTTCCAGGGGAGAATACACGGCGTGTCGAACAGTCCGGTCCGGGCCATCACCTTCGATCTGTGGGATACGATCGTTCACGACGATTCCGACGAACCCAAACGGGCCGCGCGCGGTCTGCGCACGAAGCGTGCCGAGCGGCGTCATCTCGTCTGGGAAGCTCTCAACCGTGTCGAACCGATCGATCAGACGGCCGTCGATCTGGCCTGCGACACGGCCGAAGCGGCATTCAACCGCGTGTGGCGCAGCCAGCACGTGACCTGGACGATCGCCGAACGTCTCGACGTGACCCTGAAGGGACTGAAACGTTCTCTTCCGGATGAGGCCTTCGAAGAACTGGTTCGGGCTCACGAAGTGATGGAAGTCGACATCGAACCGGATCTCATCGAAGGCTGCCGGGACGCGCTGGAAGAACTGGCATCCCGTTTTCGTCTGGCCATTGTTTCCGACGCCATTGTCACTCCGGGAAGAAAACTGCGCGATCTGCTGAAAAAGCACGACGTCCTCAGGTATTTCGACGGGTTCGCGTTTTCCGACGAAGTGGGCCGTTCCAAACCCCACGCGTCCATGTTCCGTTCGGCCGCCGAACAACTTGGCGTGGACGTGGAACAGATGATCCACATCGGCGACCGCGACCACAATGATGTGCGCGGAGCACACGCGGTGGGCATGCGGGCCGTTCTGTTCACGGCGACGCGCGATGTCGACCGGCACACAACCCGGGCGGACGCGATCTGCTCACGATACGCCGACCTGCCCGGCATCATCGACACCCTGGTTTCCGCAGGACACTGAACGATGTCTGCCGCTCCCCGGTATCTGGTAATCGACGGTTACACGAAAGCCGCCCGCGATCAGCTTGTCGACGGCGGTGCTTCCATGGCAGCCGATCTGTACCGCACCATGCTGCTGAAATGTTCGCCTGCCGGAGCGCAGTGCGACGTTCTGTTCCCGTCTGATCCCGGCGCAGCGTATCCCACGGACAGCGAACTGGCCGGCTACCACGGCATCGCCTGGACCGGATGCAGCCTGTGTCTCAACGACGACCATCTGCCGGAAGTGCGTCAGCAGGTCGATCTGGCCCGCCGGGCATTCGAAATCGGCATTCCGGGGTTCGGAAGCTGCTGGGCGGCTCAGATCGCCGTCGTGGCCGCCGGGGGACTCGTGCAGGCCAACCCGAACGGACGGGAAATGGGGATTGCCCGCAAGATCGAACTGACACCCGAAGGGCGTGCGCACCCGCTTTACGAAGGCAAGGCGAACGTGTTCGACGCATTCACCAGTCACGATGACGAAATCGTCCGTGTGCCGCCGGGAACCGTGATTCTCAGCCGCAATGCCTGGACGAAAGTGCAGTCGGTCTCCGTGTCTTTTCGAGGCGGGACATTCTGGGGACTGCAGTACCATCCCGAATACGACCTGCACGAACTGGCCCGGCTGACCTACTGCCGCATCCCGAAACTCATCGGATACGGCTTCTTTCGCGACGAACAGGCCGCACTGCGCTACATCGACGACCTGGAAGCACTCCACACAGACCCCGACCGCAAAGACCTCGCCTGGCGTCTGGGAATCGATGCGGATGTGATGAGTGAGGAGGTTCGTCTGTGCGAAGTGAGAAACTGGGTCCGGCGGCTGGTTCTGCCGACCATGACCGGTCACGGCTGAAGCCGGGCACGCTGTGGCCAGGATTCATCGATTTTCCCTGCATCCTTCTCCCCGGACTGTCCCGGACAGCCGGAACCATCAGGAACGCACCATGCCGGATCTCAACGACAAAGTGGCTTTGATCACCGGAGCGGCCAGCGGTATCGGCCGCGAAAGCGCTCTGCTGTTCGCAGAACAGGGAGCCCGGGTTCTGTGTGTCGATATCGACCAGGACGGAGCCGAACAGACCGTCCGCATGATTCAGGACGCCGGCGGCCAGGCCGCCGCCTGCCGGGCCGATGTGTCCCGGGCAGCCGATGCCGAAGCCATGATCGCTGCAGCCGAACAGACCTTCGGCCGCCTGAATGTCCTGTTCAACAATGCGGGCATTATGCATTCGGACGACGGAACCAGTCAGGACACTCCGGAAGACATCTGGGACCTGACGATGAACATCAATCTGAAAGGCGTGTTCCTGGGCTGCCGATACGGCATTCCGGCTCTGCGCCGCAGCGGCGGCGGATCGATCATCAACACCGCCTCCTTTGTGGCCCATCTGGGTGCTGCCACGGCTCAGATCGCCTACACGGCCAGCAAAGGCGGCGTTCTGGCCATGACCCGCGAACTGGCTGTCATTCACGCCCGGGAAAACATTCGCGTCAATGCCCTGTGTCCGGGGCCCCTGCGAACCGAACTGCTGATGAAATTTCTGGACACCGAAGAGAAACGACAGCGGCGTCTGGTGCATATTCCCATGGGCCGTTTCGGCGAAGCGAAAGAAATGGCCCAGGCAGCCCTGTTTCTGGCGTCGGATGCATCCAGTTATATGACGGGAAGCGAATTCCTGGTCGACGGCGGCATCACGGCCGCTTATGTCACTCCGGAATAACACCGCACAGCCGCCGACCGATTTCACCAGATCACTCAACAGGCCCGCATCGATGTCCTCTGCATCCGCTTCGTCCAGATCCCGGCTTCAGGTCACCAGCCCCTTCGACGGATCCCTGGTGGCCGATGTGCCGTACGACACGCCGGATACCATCGAAACGCGTCTGCAGGCCGCCCAGGCGGCTCAGACCCGCTGGCGCCGCGTACCGCTGCCGGACCGCATCCGCACGGTGGAAGCCGTTCTGGAACACCTGAGCGATGCCGGAGACACCATTGCCAGGGATGTCACACGGCAGATGGGAAAGCCCATCACGCAGTCCCGCGCAGAACTGCACACGCTGCTGGACCGTGCCCGGCAGTCCATCGCCGATGCCCCGGCCGCTCTGGCCGCCGACGAACTGCCGCGCGACGGATTCGTCCGCCGCATCGAACATGAACCTCTGGGTATCGTTTTCGACATCGCCGCATGGAATTATCCGCTGGTGATTCCGATCAACGTGATTGTTCCGGCGCTGCTGGCCGGCAACGTCGTGCTGCTGAAACATTCCGCCCGCACGCCTCTGACCGGCCAGGCATTCGCAGACGCATTTTCCACCACCGACGTTCCCGATCTGCTCACCCACCTGATCCTCAGCCACGAACAGACCGCCAGGCTGATTGCAGATCGCCGTATCGGACACGTTTCCTTCACGGGATCTGTCGAAGGCGGACAGCAGATCTACCGCGCTCTGGCGGCATCCCGGCTGATCGACATCGGCCTGGAACTGGGAGGCAAAGATCCGGCCTACGTCGCCGCCGATGCTGATCTGGACTTCGCCGTGGACAATCTGGTCGATGGAGCCTGTTACAATGCCGGGCAGTCCTGTTGCGCAGTGGAACGCGTGTACGTGCATCGCGATCTGTACGAAGCATTTCTGGAACGGGCGGCGGAACGGATGGCACAGTACACGCTCGGCGATCCTCTGGAAGAATCCACCACCCTGGGACCTCTGGCCAGTCCGTCCGCTCCCGCCTTTCTGCAGCAGCAGGTCGACGATGCCGTTCGTCGCGGAGCCCGACTGCTGACCGGAGGACGAACACCCGATGATCTGCCGGGATCCTTTTATCTGCCCACTCTCCTGGCCGATGTGGACAACCAGGCAGACATCATGCAGCAGGAAAGCTTCGGACCGCTGATGCCGGTGTGCCCGGTGACGGATGACGACCAGGCTCTGGCCCTGATGAACGATTCGGTCTTCGGCCTGACCGCGTCCGTGTGGACTCGTGACGTCGAACGCGCTGAACGAATGGCCCGTGAACTGCAGGCCGGCACAGTTTTCCAGAACCGCTGCGACTATCTGGATCCGCAGCTCCCCTGGACGGGCTGGGGAGACAGCGGCCGGGGATCTACGCTTTCCCGTTATGGATTTCTGCATCTGACCCGACGCAAAAGCATTCATTTTCGAACGCAGACCTGAAACGCAGGCGCAGAACCACTGCCGGCCCCGCCGGCCGTTGCTCCGCCACTGGTGTCCGGCCGCCATATCCGAAAGCGGGGCTGCCGGGAACATCCGGGATGAGATCCGGGCAAAACCACTGCTCGTCGGCGCCGTCGGAGCACCATCGGCCGCGGGGAAATTTTCCGCATCGGTTGACTCCCGCCGCCCCGGACGGATGATCCATCATCAGCCGGCCGCGCCCCGAACCGGGCCGGCCCCGGCGATCGCCCCGAAAACCGGCAGGCAGGCAGGCAGGCAGGCAGGCAGAACAGAGCCGCGGGCAACGGCAGAACGAAAGACGTGCGCCGATGAAAGCGATCAGAAGCGTCACCACGGGCGGACCGGACACGCTGGAACTTCACGAACTTCCCACGCCGCAGCCTGGGGCGGGGGAGGTCCTCATCGACGTGCAGGCGGCCGGAGTCAACTATCCGGACACGCTCATCATTCGCGACCTGTATCAGTTCCTTCCACCGCGTCCGTTCACTCCGGGTACGGAAGTCGCCGGAACGGTGGCTGCCGCAGGAGAAGGCGTGCAGCGCGTCCGTCCGGGCGACCGCGTGTTCGCCATCCTCATGCAGAACGGCGGATTCGCCACACACGCTCTGGCGAAAGAGAACGAACTGCTGCCGCTGCCTGCCGACATGTCGTCTGAGGAAGCTGCGGCGTTTCTCATGACATACGGCACGTCGTATTACGCTCTGAAAAACCGCGCTGCCCTGCAACCGGGTGAAACGCTGCTGGTTCTGGGCGCCGCCGGCGGCGTGGGGTCTGCGGCCGTCCAGCTGGGACGCACCCTGGGAGCCCGTGTGATCGCCGCGGTTTCCAGTCAGGAAAAAGCCGACTTCTGCCGCACGCTCGGCGCCGACGACACACTCATTTATCCGCGCGAACTGGATAAAGAAAGTCAGAAGACGCTGACGCGGCAGATCAAAGACATCGCCGGATCGGACGGTGTCCAGGTGGCGTATGATCCTGTCGGCGGCCCGTGGGCGGAACCGGTTCTGCGCTGCATGGCCTGGGAAGGACGCTATCTGGTTGTCGGTTTTCCCGGCGGCATTCCCGCGCCTCCGTGGAATCTGATTCTTCTGAAAAGCTGTCAGGTGGTGGGGGTGTTCTGGGGAGCAGCCGTCATGCGCGATCTCAGCCAGCATCTGGAAAATGTCCAGGAACTGCAGCAGATGGTCGCCGAAGGCCATATTCGCCCACAGGTCACGCAGACGTTTCCCCTGGAACAGACCGCCGATGCCCTGAAACTTCTGGAATCACGGCAGGCGAAAGGAAAACTCGTCATCGTCCCCGGCTGAACCTGTCTTCACGCTGACGACGACCACGAAGAAGAAGTGACCTGTCCGGCTGGTGCCCGGGCCGGTTTCCGTCCTTTCCGTTTGCTGACGGATGGTGACCATGAACGTGGATGGCTCTTCAGAGGCTCCGACGACGGCGTCCGGTGCCCGTCGGGCGTGGAGACGGTGCGTGGGTGCGGGAATGCTGGTGGTGGTTCTGTCCGGAGTGATGGGACGCACGTTTCCTCAGGAAGGAGCCGGTTATCCGAAGGGGTTGGGACCACCGGTGATCGCTCTGGAAATGGCACGTTCCGCAGAGGATGTCCAGGCGGTTCTGGGACGGCCGGATGATCCGGCAACCGCGGACCGCACGGCGGCGATGAATCGAGGCAATTGCCTGGACTATGCTTTCATGCTGGCCTACGGCGCCTTTCTGGGAACATTTTTCCTGGCCGTTCGGAGAACACGGAACGAAACGAAGTGGACGGTCTTTGCTCTCCTGGGCCCGCTGGCCGCAGTCAGCGACGCAGTGGAAAACGTGATTCTGCTGAACATCACGGCCCATCCGGACACGGTTCCGGGGATCACCTGGCTGGCCATTCCCGTGTGGATCAAGTTTTTTCTGCTGATGATCAGCGGAGCCGGGGCAGGGTGGTTTCTGCTGACGCGTCCCGGGTTCGCGTGGAAACCGGCCGGCGCCGCAGCGATCGCCGGATCCGCAGCCGTCGCTGCAGCCTTCTGTGATCCGCAGCGTTTCGGATTCACCATCGGCCCGGGTCTGGCTGTCGGCTGGATCGTTCAGCTCCTGTGGTCCGTTCGGTCGTCGTTCGCAGCGGACGAATGACTCCCCGAAAAGCCACTCGTTCTGATCACGGACCGCCGGATCACCTCTGCAGACAGATTCTCCATCACAGCGGCGGGCGCGAGCCCTCCGGTGACAACGATCACCCGCGCACCGACCGGACTGATCGAGCCGTTCCGCTTCCATGCGCTGTCCCTGGCCACAGAGGCCCGGCCCCCGGACGCGGGACCTCTGTGGCTCTGAGACTCCGTGAGAGATCCCTTCATCGCATCGGATCATTCTCTCTGCTCGGCAGAGCCGGCGGTGACATGGGACAAAGTCCCGGAGGCCGCAAACAGGCCGTGTTGTTCGGGCAATTGGTCGCTGATCACATGCCAGCAGCTTCCGGATTGCCGGATCGGCGTCGCTCCGTTTCCGGATCCGGCCTGCACGCTGCAGCTTACCGTGCGCATATTGATCGTCTCGAAACCGCTGAACCCGGCTGCCCCCACCGGACCAGATCGTGACAGTTCCTGGTTTCGACAGTGACCCGACAAATCACTGCGTGCACCGGTTTGACCGGGGTGCTGAGTGTTCACTTGAGAACGGGCCGGAGATACGGCAGGATTCCGAACCGCCGACAGGGCGCCTCCGGAGGGTCGCTCCGCCGCCTGTCCGGCGTCCATCACCATCCGTCACCATCTGCCACTCCGACGAATTCATGACACACGACATCTGCCGCTGGGGATTTCTGGGCGCTGCCGACATCGCCCGCAAAAACTGGCATTCGGTCGCTCTGGCCGGAAACAGCCGACTGGTGGCCGTGGCCAGTCGGGATCGACACAAAGCCGAACAGTTCATCAGCGAATGCTGCCGGTCTGTCCCGGTTCCGCAGCCGGTAGAGGCTCTGGGCAGCTACGACGAACTGCTGCAGCGAGCCGACATCGACGCCGTGTATGTGCCGCTGCCGACGGCTGTTCGCCGCGACTGGGTGATTCGCGCGGCCGATGCGGGAAAACACGTTCTCGTGGAAAAACCATGCGGAGTATCGGCTGCGGATGTCCAGACCATGATCGACGCCTGTCGATCGGCCGGCGTGCAGTTCATGGACGGAGTCATGTTTCTGCACAGCCGACGTCTGCCGGCCATGAGGGAGGTTCTGGATGATCCGGACAGCGGCATCGGGGCGGTGCGGCATATTTTCAGCCAGTTCAGCTTCGCCGGCGATGATGAATTTTTCGCATCCAACATCCGGGGCCGCGCCGGTCTGGAACCGGCCGGCTGTCTGGGAGATCTCGGCTGGTACACGATCGCCCTGTCGCTCTGGGTGATGCGCAACGAAATGCCGGTGTCTGTTCGCGGACGCCTGCTGGATGGCGTGGAGCGCCAGGATGGTCAGGGGCAGGTCCCGGTGGAGTTTCTGGGCGAGCTGGAATTCGCCGGCGGCGTCACGTCCACGTTTTTCACGTCGTTTCGATGCGGCAATTCTCAGCCGGCCGTGATCAGCGGAACGAACGGATATCTGCAGCTGAACGACTTTGTCCTGCCGTTTTTCGGCAGTGAACTGTCCTTCGTCACCGGGCACCATACGTTCACGAAACGGGGCTGTCTGTTCCACATGGAAGAACGGACCCGGCGGCACAGCGTGTCCGAATACAGCAACAATGCCCCGGATGCTCAGGAAGTCCGGCTGTTTCGTCGATTTTCTGACATCGTGATTTCGGGTAATCTGGAGTCTCACTGGCCCGAACTGTCTTTGAGAACACAGCGCATTCTGGATGCCGCCCTGGAATCGGCCGCCGACGGATCCCGGCCCGTGTCCCTGTCCGACATTCCTTCGGCAGCGGATTCTCACTGACCACCTGTTCCCCGGATCTTTCAGGAGCCTTCATCATGTCCGCGGAAGCCGAGATTCTTTCCGAACTGGAATCCATCCGACTGATCGATCCGCACACGCACATCGATCCGCATTCTCCGGCATCGGCAACACTCGCGGATATTCTGGGCTATCACTATTACACGGAACTGGCTCATTCGGCCGGCCTGTCCCGGGAACGGATCGAGCAGGAAGGGCTGGATCCGAAGGAAAAAGTCGGCCGACTGATTCCCTGGCTGCGCACCATCGAAAACACGGCTCAGTACAGCTGGCTGCTGGAAATGTGCCAGGTGTTCTTCGACTTCGATGACGACCGCATCACGGAATCGAACTGGGAAGCTCTGTACGAGACATCCGCAGCGCGGATGCAGGCCCCCGGATGGGAACAGACGGTTCTGGACATGAGCGGTCTGGATCAGGTGTACCTGACGAATGATTTCGACGACCCGCTGACCGGCTTCGACACGCAGCGTTATGTCCCCTGCCTGCGAACGGACGACCTGGTCTTCCACTTCGAAACGGAGAAAGTGCGGGAGCGGCTGGCTGCAGCGACGGACATCACGGTGCGGGATGCTGCAACCATGAAGCGGGCCCTGGGCGTTCTGTTCGACCATTTCACATCTCACAATGCCCGGGCCTGTGCGATTTCTCTGCCGCCCGATTTCGCTCCGTCTCCGGTCAGTAGCCGCCGGGCGGACACCGTGGTGGACAAGGCCGCATCGGACTGTTCTCTGGATGCTGCCGACCGAACGGACCTGCGGAGTTTTGTCTTCTGGTCGCTGGCCGAACACTGTGCCGACCGGGGACTGCCGTTCGACCTGATGATCGGCGTCAATCGGCGGGTTTATGAACACGGCGTCTTCCAGGGGCAGGATCTGTACGACAAACGGGTCTCACTGATCCAGTACCGGCACCTGTTCAACGCGTTTCCGAATGTCCTGTTTCCCGTGTCGGTGCTGTCGGAAACCAGCGGTCAGGAACTGGTCAGCTACGCGTGGATCTTTCCCAACGTGATTCCTCACGGTCACTGGTGGTATTCCAACATTCCGGTGTACATCGAACGCGACTGCCGGGCCCGCCTGCAGGCGGTTCCCGGCAATCGTCAGATCGGCTATTACAGCGACATGTACAAACTGGAATTCGCACTGCCGAAATTCGCCATGTACCGGCGGATTCTGGCCCGGATTCTGGCATCCGATTTCGTGGACGATCGCGGCTGGAGCACACAGCGGGCGGTGGAACTGGGACGGCAGGTTCTGCGCGGCAATGTGGAAACCATCTTCGGACCGCCACCGGCAGCCGTCCCCGCCGGGGATTCTCTGTCTGCGCCGGCGGACGCACCGGCCCACGGGAAGTCGGACCCTCCGATTGCGGCGGCCGAGGACGAATCGGTATCCTCACAGGCCACTCCGGTGCGGCAACAGAAGGCGCCCATCCGGCCGATCGAAGGACATCCGGAAACCTGACCAGCGGTTTCTGACGGAATCTTCAGGAAAAAGACCCCGCCATGGCGCGAATTGTCCTGCTGACAGACGGCAAAGCCACCCCCTACGAGCTGACATCGTTCCCGGTTCGCCTGGGACGGCATCCGGACTGCGATATCCACCTGGATTCGGGAATGGTCTCCCGCTTTCATGCCCAGCTTGTCAGTGAAGACAACCGGGTGCTGCTGGAAGATCTGGGCAGCGGCAACGGATCGTTCGTCAACGGCCGCCAGCTGGCCGTGCATTCTCCGCAGCCTCTGAACAACGGCGACCGCATCAAACTGGGACCGGTCAAACTGCGGTTTGAAGATGATTCGCAGGACGATTCCGGCACCGGCCGGTTTACGCTGAAAGGCACCATTCAGCTCGATGACGGAGACACAAGCACCATCATGGGGTCGGCGCAGGCCAGCGGGTACGGTCTGCTGGAAGTGCGTCCGGAAGACAAACTGCGCGGCATTCTGCAGATCACCGAAGCGCTGTCCGGCACGGTGGAACTGAGCAGCATTGCTCCGCGCATTCTGGACACGCTGTTCGACATTTTCCCGCAGGCCGACCGCGGCATGATTCTGATCCGCGACGACAGCAGTTCCCCGCTGATTCCCGTCGCCCAGAAACACCGTGGTCTGGGCAGTGACGAATCGGCATCCGTGCGCATGAGCCGCACGATTCTGGACCGTGTTCTGAATGACCGGGACGGCATTCTGTCTGCCGATGCGGCCAGTGATTCGCGATTCAGCGCCAGCGAATCGATTTCCAGCCTGACGATTCACTCGATGATGTGCGTGCCGCTTCTGAACCTGGAAGGCGAACCGTTCGGCGTGATCAGCCTGGACACCCAGAATCCTCTGAAAAGGTTCACCGAAGAAGATCTCCAGCTGCTTCTGGCCGTGGCCACTCAGGCGGCACACACCTACGAAAACACGCGGCTGCTGGTATCGCACCTGGAAAAACAGAAACAGGACAAGGAAATGAGCATCGCCAGCAGCGTCCAGCGGGCGCTGCTGCCGGACGAACTTCCCAAAATCGACGGCTACCGGTTCTATGCATCGTACGATGCGGCTCAGGCGGTCGGCGGAGACTACTTCGACTGCTTCGAATTCGGGAAAAACCGGGTGTGCGTGGCGTTCGGCGATGTGGCCGGAAAGGGAGTGCCCGGCGCCCTGATCATGTCCCGGATTTCCAGTGTCGTCCAGAACACCATGTCGTTCACCGATGATGTCTCCGTGGCCATGCGCACAATCAACAATCACATGTGCCACAACATGGTGGAAGGGCGGTTCGTCACGTTCATTCTGGGAGTGATCGATCTGTCGAAACACACGTTCACGTTCGCCAACGCCGGCCACATGTCTCCGCTGATTCGCCGCGCCAGCGGCCAGGTCGATGAAGTCGACGACGCCACGATCGGAATCCCCGTGGGCATCCTGTCCGATTACCCGTACGAAGTCGTGACGCAGCCGCTGAAGCGGGGAGACACCTGGGTCCTGATCACCGACGGAGTCGATGAAGCGATGGATCCGGATTCCAATCTGTACGGCAAAGATCGTGTCCGGGAGTTCGTGGCCGGATGCAATGATGACCCGGAAGAACTCGGCCGGGCGCTGCTGGCAGACGTCCGGGCCCATGCGGCCGGCCGCCCCCAGAACGACGACATCACCATCATGGCGTTCGGCCGGACCTGAGCACAGTTCCGCCGGTCACATCGTGCCGGCGGCGCGTCGTCCGGAAACCGGGCCGGCGCCTGTGGCCCGGTTCGTTCTGCCGGCACATCAGTCCGCAGAAGACCGCCAGGTCATCTCCGTCGGTTCCGCCACTTTGCGGTAACCGAGACTCACCAGCACCTCCAGAACCTCGCTCCACGTGGGAAACGGACGGCCGCTGCGGCGTTTGTAATCATCCATGGCCCGCATGAATTCCACTTCGTCCATGGAATAGTCGCGTTCGCAGGTGGTCGGGTCGATCTGTCGACGCCGTTCCCGCCGCCTCCGGTCGGGGCCTTCCGAAAGACACTGACCGCCTGTCGAGTCCGTTCCCTGATCACACCGCATTTTCCGAACGCGCCGATCGCTGGCGGGACGGCGACGATCCGTCACCACCACATCTGAAGAAGTTTCCAACATTGTCGTCCCTTGTCACGCCTGAGAGGAAAGACGGGGCGCAGCGGGCATTTTTCGGACGGCACCTGCAGCAAACCAGCAACATGCCTTCCGAAAACCACCCCGACCCGAAAGGATCCGGAGCCGGAGGCCGAGCCTGGCAGCCCCTGCTGTACCGTCAGTCTGCCACACGACGGGAGGGACGACCGATTTTTCTGTCTGGAAACTTTCGGCAGGGTGGCGAAACTGAAGGCAATGCGGAAAAAATCCGATTGCAGCGATTGTAGCGGCTGAATGCGGTCGCCCCGGCATTCGGAAACGGCATCGTTTTCTCATCCTGCCCTGGTGCCATCCGGGATCTGTCGAATCCGGCCCGCCGATCAGCAGGCGTCGTCCTGCCGGCGATAGCCCAGCGAGCAGAACACGTCGAACAGTTCTTCGTACGTGATGAAGCGGCGCCGATGCGTCATCTTGTACTGATCGACGGCATCCGCGAATTCTGCCACTTCCGGCCGGGCCGATCGGTTCCCGTCACGAAACTGACGCCGTTCTCTGCCGGCGTCCGCACCGGTATCCGCCCGGCGACGATCGATGAATTCCGTGCCGTTCAGCATCTGTTCTGTCTTCTGCAGCATCATGGTTTCTCCCCCTGGTCGGGCAGCGTTTCGACCGCCGCGGCGGTCCGCGCCTGTCTGGACTGTGCGACGCGAAATCGTCCTGGGCAATTCCGAATTCCGGAACCGCCCGGCTTTCCGGGACAGCCCGAACAGTCGCATTCCGTCTGCATTGCCTGTCCGACAGGAACCGGTTATGACGGTTTCCGTCTGCTGGTGACCTGCCGCATCATTCCGCCGGTTCTCCCATGGTGAAAACAGCTCCATCCGATGAACACTCCGGCCCGTCCGAAACGATCGCTGTCCTGGGAGGCGGCGCCATGGGAACCGCGTGCGCCGTTGCCCTGGCACGCCCGCGACGGCATATGGTCCGCCTGTGGCTGCGGAGCGCCCGATTCGCTCAGACCATCCGCGAACAGCGTCGCAATGACCGCCGCCTTCCCGGCGTGACGATTCCCGACGATGTGGGTGTAACGAGCGATCCGGAAACGGCACTGGCCGATGCCACGATCGTGCTTTTCTGTGTCCCCACACGAAGCATCCGTGAAGCCGCCCGGACGGTGGTTCCCTTCCTGCCCGAAGCTGCCCGGCTGGTCAGTGCTGCCAAGGGAATTGAAACCACTTCTCTGGTTCGTCCCAGTCAGATGCTGCAGGAAGTGATCGGAAACCGACCGGTGACGGCTCTGGGCGGTCCCTGCCACGCGGAGGAGCTGGCTCGATCGTGCCCGACATCCGTCGTCGCTGCCTGCGACGACCTGTCAGTGGCCGAACAGATACGAGACGCCTTTTCGAACGGATCGTTCCGGGTGTATTCCAGCGGCGATCTGGCGGGAGTCGAACTGGGCGGAGCACTCAAGAACGTCATGGCCATCGCCGCCGGCATCTGCGCGGGACTGAAACTGGGAGACAACGCCCAGGCCGCTCTGATCACGCGCGGTCTGGCCGAAATGGTCCGGTTCTGCCGGGCCATGCAGGTGGCTCCCGAAACACTGTACGGTCTGGCCGGTGTCGGAGACCTCATCGTCACCTGTGGCAGCCGGCACAGCCGCAACCGCCATGTGGGCGAACTGCTGGGGCAGGGGATGAGTCTGCCGGAAATCGAAGCGTCCATGCAGGCTGTGGCGGAAGGCGTGTTCACGGTTCAGAGCGTCCGTCGACTCGCCCGGCAGGAGAACA
Source organism: Planctomycetaceae bacterium (assembly GCA_015485495.1). GTDB lineage: Bacteria > Planctomycetota > Planctomycetia > Planctomycetales > Planctomycetaceae > S139-18. The sequence continues at coordinate 3,372 of WFTL01000025.1, read as the reverse complement.
TCGAAATGCCGATTGCTGAACAGGTTTATCAGGTTCTGTTCGAGAATCGATCGCCGCGGGAAGCCACAGACGAACTTCTGCAGCGTCCTCTGCGGTCCGAATAGAAGGCTGCGAACAGACGATCCGCCGCTTCGACCGGACCGGTTCGTGAATCAGTCCGGAAACGGCAGCGCCTGGCCGGATTCATCCGGCAGCCGCCCGGCCAGCGCATCTTCAATCCGTTTTGCCGCCTCCCGATCCTGCTGCGCCGCTTCGTGCTGCCCGCGTTCTTCTCTTTGAGCGGCTCGTTCGCGATACGCCTGCGCGACCGTGGAATCGCACCGCATGGCCCGTTCGAAATCGGCAATCGCGCTGTCCAGATTCATCATGGCCAGCCAGACGTCTCCACGCAGCGACAGGGCCGCCGGAGTGGCTTCGATCACGATCGACTGTTCGCAGTCGTCCAGAGCCTCCTGCAGCCGTCCGACCGCCGTGTAAGCCCGTGCGCGACCGTTCAGGGCCTGAACGTTGTCCGGCTGAAGATTCAGAGCCTGCGTGAAGTCCCGGATGGCGGCTTCATGCAGATCGCCTTCCAGCAGCAGCTCCCCGCGGGTCACCCAGCGCTGAGCATCGTTCGGGCGACGCTGCAGTTCCTGTGTGGCGTCCGCCACAGATCGGGTCCATTCCACCCGCCGCTGATCGCGGGCCGCTTCGGTAAAACGTCCCAGCTCCCGCAGCGCCACCTGCCGGTGTACGTACCATCGGCCGTCCAGAGGCGCCAGTTCGATCGTCTTCGAAAAGGCCTGTACGGCGGATTCGTAATCCTGCATCCGCATGCTGATCAGCCCGTGATTGTTCCAGGCCGTTACGTAATCCGGATTCACTTCCAGAGCCCGGCGGATGGCGTCCAGAGCATCCTGCAGGCGATCCTGTTTCATCATCGCAAAACCCAGGTTGTTCCAGGCATCGGCGTAATCGGGCTGACAGTCGACCGCTGCCTGAAACTGCCGTTCCGCCTGAGCGTAATCGCCCCGCTGCAGCCAGACCAGTCCCCGGTTGTTCCACGCGGCGGCCAGTTTCGGATCGAGTTCGACGGCTCGGTCGAAATCCGCCATCGCCTCATCGATCAGACCACTGGTCAGCAGAAAGTAGCCGCGCGCGTTGTACAGTTCTGCGTTGTCCGGATCGGCCAGAATGGCCGTACTGAAATCGGCCCGGGCGCTGGCCAGTTCGCGTGATGCCGCATAAACATCGGCCCGCATCCGCAGCAGCCGCGCATCGCCAGGATCAATGCCAATGGCCTGGCTGAGTGCTTCCACGGCCAGGGCCGAATGGCCTGCAGCGATCGCCTGCCGGGCCTTCGCCACGAGCTGATCGATCGTGGCCTGATCCGCCTCACTGCGTTCCGCCTGCTGCGGCTGTTCCGAAGAATCCGCAGGGGCGTGTGGAGCGGGGATCGCCAGAGGAACACCGGCCGCACCGGATGCTGCCCCATCGGAAGTCTCCGACGTTCCGCATCCGCATACGAACAGCAGACACAGGACACCTGTCAGCCCGCTTCTGACCATCGACCACATGGCAGTTCCCTCCCTGGAACATTCCGCATTCCGGAAATCCCGACATTTCAGAATCCCGCGGATTCCGCAGGCTCTTGTACTTTCATCCGGCCGAGACTGTCAATCGGGATCGCCCTCCGGCAGCATGACACCATCTCTGTTTCTCCTTCGGTCGATTCTCCGGAAACCGGCACGCGATGCATCCACCGTTCATTCCCGTCATTCCAGACGCACATGGTCCACGAACAGCCGGACCGGCCGATCCGGCTCCGTCGTAAACAGCTCCACCCCGGCAATCTGATCCAGACGCATGGACCTTGTGCGGGGAGCTTCGCGGATTTTCTCCAGCGACAGCCGGATCTGCTGAAATCCGCCCGGCTGCACCTCGACCGTCGTTTCGAAGCGGTCGTCCGGATCGTGTCCGGACCGTTCATGCGGCCGGTCGAACACCTTCACCGTCAGAGGGACAGCCGCATCGCCGTTCGTCTGAACATCGCAGCAGAACCACGAAAACCCGCGCCAGTCCGGCATGGGCCAGACCATCAGAGCACCGGAAAATTCGCCCGGCAGCAGATCCACCTGCAGGGCATACGTCCCGTGTGTGGCCGTCTGGTCCGTCCGCTGCAGCCGCGCGTCCACCGGCTCCCAGGCATCCAGTTCGTCGGATCGTTCGAAGGACGCCAGACAGGGAAAGTCGGCCCGCTGCCGCAGCGCTCCGCGAATTCCCACAGCCGGCCGAATCAGAGCGACCAGCAGAACACCCCCGGCGGCCGCCTTCAGGATTCGGCGGAATGCCGGTCCCGAACGAACGGCCGTGATCCACAGAACGGCCGCCGCCGCGCCGGCCGCATTCGCCGCAACGTCATGAACACTCGGACTGCGTCCCGCCAGCCCCTGAAGCACCTCCCCGGCCAATCCCAGCCCCAGACAGATTCCTGCGATGAACACCGCTTCCACCGGACGCACCACTGCCACGCGCACCAGAGAAGCGGGCAGTCCGATACTGGTCGGATCCAGAATGCCCGCAATGACCAGAACCAGCGCGCAGAAAACCGGAGCGTGGGCCAGGTCGAACAGGGAGTTCCACAGACGTCCGTCGACTGGAAAGGGAAACACCAGTCCCGCCAGAACAACAGCCCCCGCCGTCAGGACCAGGACCAGCCGACGTCGCAGCACAGTGTGCACCGAGGCAGATTCTGCCGCCGCCGGTGTGACGGAATCCGAACGGGACGGTTCCGACATCATCGTTCCAGCCGGACCGGTTCGAGCCCCGTAACTTCGATGAAATCACTTTTCAGATCTTCCCGGTACCAGCGCTGTCCGTGCAGGCCAACCGCTTTTCCCACGAACTCGTCCAGCATCACGCTTTCGGTGCCCTTGATGCGGGCCAGACGACGCCCGTCCGGAGCGGTCAGCACATAGCCGCCTTCGGGCAGGCGCTGCACAATCCCGGCTCCCACGTAGCGGCTGTGCGGAGGGATGAAGGGAGTGGTCATTGCCGGCGTGTCTGCCGTCGGGGCCGGATCCGTCTGCGGTTCAGACAGCGTTCCGGAATCCGGCGCGGCCAGAGGACCATCGAACTGCGCAGCCGGTTCGGCAGACGCCACATTCAGAGGCAGGTCGTGCTGCAAATCCGGACTGTGTGCAGCGGCCTCACTGTTTTCGGGCAAACCGCCTTCGGACGAATCCAGACGGCGTGCCAGCAGTTCTGCATCGCGGCGTTCGGTGGCTTCCGTCAGCCGGCGAAAGGCTTCGTAGCGGGCCTGACGCCGGCGGTACCGTTCGATGGCAGGAAACCGCAGATCGATCTGGCCGGCTACCGGCCGCCAGGTCGTGG
>WFTL01000024.1 GCA_015485495.1 Planctomycetaceae bacterium | reverse complement strand
CGCAGATCGCCATGCGGGCTCTGAAGCAGGTGTCCTGGCAGTCCTGGGTTCCTCTGAAGACTGCCGAAACGCATCTCACTCTGCAGCGACGGGTTCCCGATGAACAGCGTCTGGCGTGGGCACGGGCACGCATGGAGGCTCTGGGAGACGGCCGGCTGGAATCGCAGGCCGACATTTACGCCTGGGAACAGATCTGCCTGCACAACGAGCCGCGGGTGGAGCTGCGGCTGCAGGTTCTGGGGATCGGCGAACTGGGAATCGCGGCTTTGCCGAATGAGGTTTATGGTCTGACGGGACTGAAGCTGAAGGAACAAAGTCCGTTCGAATCGTTCTTCAGCATCGAACTGGCAAACGGGGCCTTCGGGTACATTCCTCCACCGGAACAGCACGATCTGGGCGGATACACGACCTGGCCGGCGCGGACGGCCGGTCTGGAAGTTCAGGCGGAACCTCAGATCGTGGAAACGATTCTGAAACTCATGGAACGGCTGACCGGTCGGCCTCGCCGAAAACCCGTCATTCCGGAATCCCCCTGGTCCCGGGCCGTTCGGCAGTCCCGGCCGGACGCCTGGTGGCGATTCGAAGAAATGGCGGGGACACAGGCCCGGGATGCGTGCGGCCGGCACCACGGGCAGTATGAACCCGGAACTGCCCGATGGCTTCCCGGCCCGAACGGAACGGGAATCACAGCCGGTCGGCGCGGAAACCACGCCGCTCACTTTGCCGGCGGCCGCATGGTGTGCCGAGACCTGAAACCGGGCAGCCACTATTCCGTGGAATGCTGGTTCTGGAACGGCCTGCCCCCGGATGCCCGTCCGGTCACCGGATACATCTGGTCGATCGGCCGGGACGGAGACCACACAGCAGCCGGAGACCATCTGGGAATCGGAGGAACCCATGAACCGGCGGCCGCGGGAAAACTCATCTTCTTCGGCGGCAGCGAATCGAATCGTCTGCTGACGGGAACCACTCCGCTTTCCCTGCGGACCTGGAACCATGTGGTCTTCGTTCGTCAGGGTCACCGGATTTCCGTCTACCTGAACGGCCACACCGCACCGGACATTTCAGGAGAATCCGCGCCGACATGGAAGGAATCTCACACGCATTTCTTCGTGGGCGGGCGCTGCGACCGATTCGCCGGTCTGGAAGGCCGGGTGGACGAAGTGGCGGTCTATCACCGCGCCCTGACTCCGGATGAAATCGCCCGTCACTATCGCATGGCGGTCGATGCCGGCAGGGTGCCGACAGCCCCGGAATCACAACCGCTTTCTCCGAAGAAATCGCTGCGCAGCTCTCCTGTCCCGGACGAGCACGATACTCGGCCGGCCACCTCAGAGGTGGACTGAAAGCGGCGTCACCACGGATGCGGGTCACTCGACGAAAAGTCGTACGAGTTCCGGGGTGGCGGAGATCCGCACTCCGGGAAGAGAGCTCGGGCAGGTGTTCGGGTTCTGCAGATCCGCTGTGAGACGGTCCCAGTGGGCCGTGGTGAGCGACTGCTGGGGCCAGTTCTGCTGCCGCCACAGGAGCCGCAGAGCCGACCGAACGATCGGCTCCGGCCAGCGAACAAGCCGCGGACGGTTCAGCCGGCATACGTTCGTCTGACATTCCAGAAGCACATCGTTCAGGCAGCACTCGGCCGCCTGCTCGTCAAGGAGCGCCGCGTCCCGTGCGTGGAAGGAAAGCCGCAGCAGACTGTGATCGACCTGCGGGTTGAACTGTTCACGCAGCAGTGGCAGCAGCTGAGTCCGGATGCGGCTGCGGGTGCGGTCTCCTGTGCGGTTGGATGCATCTTCCCTCCAGGAACAGCCGTGCTGCTTCAGGAAATCCAGGACATCGCAGCGGGCGATGCCAAGCATGGGACGCAGCAGGGACCGGCCGGACGACAGGATGCGCACCGGATGCATTCCCTGGAGGCCGCGGAGCCCGGTGCCGCGGATGATGTGATGCAGAATCGTTTCGACCTGATCGTCCTGATGGTGAGCACAGACGATCACTGAAGCACCAGCCGTTTCGGCCATCGTCTGCAGCGCTTCGTATCGCAGGCGGCGGGCCGCTTCTTCGAGCGATTCGCCGGAGGCTGTTTCGATTTTTCCCGCGGGAATTTCCGTGCTGTGGCAGGTGAGGTTCAGGGCTGCGGCGGCCTGTTCGACGAAATGCCGATCTTCTGTGCCGGCACGTCCTCGGAGCTGATGATCGACGTGGCCCACATGGATCTGTTTCGCGCGATCCGGCCACAGACGGACGGTGCCGTATAGCAGGGCCATGCTGTCGGGGCCGCCGGACACGGCCAGCAGAAGCGGCTGCTGTGCATCGGAAATCCCGCACCGGGCATATCCATCGGCCAGCATCCGGAGAAAACGGGAACCGGAAGAGTCCTGGGACACGGGACAACCCCTGGCAGTCGATGCTGTGTCCGGGCCGGTTGCACGCCGGCCGGTCTGTGTTAGCATGACCGGGCTGTCGGTGTGTTCGGTCACCGGACGGAGCATTTCGACACGAAAACCATCAGATCTTCGGATCCTGACGTGAACCTGACCCACTGACCAGCTCGCTGGAGCGGTTCGTCTGAGTTTGCTGAAAACTTCGCTGCTGTCGTTCGGACACTCATGTTTCCCTTTCTGTTCCTCGTCTCATGGCTCATTCAGATCCTCCCGGCACCGGCCGGCAGGATGCGACGGCTGTTCAAAGCGGCTGACCGAATGAACCTGGACAGCCGCCCGGCGGGACCCTGGTCTGTACCGGAGGTTTTTTGCGGGCGGGGAATGGTCGGCTGCCGGGCGGTGCCTGGCCGATCTGAGGGGCCTCCCGGAATGCATCTGCCCGCACCGGAATTCTGCGCAGCGACTGTGGAGGCAGCCGGACTCTGAATTCCGCTGACAGCGGGCTGCTGTGTCGCAATGATCGGACGGCCGGAAACGTTCGGTCACTGTGGACGTCCCCGTCTGGCTGGGCCGGCACCTCAGGAACCGTCTTTGCAGTCAGGACGATTCCATGGATTATCTCACCTGCGCCGCTGCAGGCGTGCTCGGTCTGGTTCTCGGTTTCTTTCTCGATCGTCTGCGCCGGGGCAGCGCCTATCAGACCCGCGACGAAATCATCGAACAGGCTCATCGCGATGCGGAAATCCACCGGCGCGATGAAAGCATTCGGATCAAGGAAGAAATGCTGCGGCTGCGGGAGGAACAGGAACAGAAACTGGAAAGCCAGCGGGAAAAGCTGCGTGAGCGGGAACGGGAGGTGGACCGGCGGGAGGCACATCTGGAAGAACAGCAGAACGGCATGGCCCGCAAGGAACAGATGCTGCAGGCCACCCAGATGAAGCTCACGGAACGCAGCAGGGCGATGGATGCCCGCCAGAAGGAACTGGACCGTCTGCTGCGGGAAGAACAGGAAGAACTGTTCAAAATCAGCGGGCTGAGCAGAGACGAAGCGGCCGAACGGCTGCTCAGTCGCATCGAGCGCGAACTGTCCGATGAAGTCGGCGCGCTGATCATGAAATATGAAGACCAGGTCCGCGACGAATGCGAAAAGCGGGCCCGAGAAATCATCGGAATGGCCGTGCAGCGGTATGCGTCCACTCATGTGTCGGAAACCACCGTATCCAGCGTGGACATTCCCAGCGAAGAAATCAAAGGCCGCATCATCGGCCGCGAAGGACGCAATATCCGGGCCTTCGAAAAAGCGACGGGGGTCGATGTCATCGTGGATGACACGCCAGGAGTGGTGATTGTTTCGGCCTTCGACAATGTGCGGCGGGAAGTCGGGCGTCTGGCCCTCACCCGACTCATTCAGGACGGACGCATTCACCCGTCGCGGATCGAAGAAGTCGTCGCGGAAACTCAGAAGGAAATGGACGAACACATCCGGCGGCTGGGGATGGAAGCCTGTGAGGAAGCGGGCGTCCGCGGGCTGCACAAAAAACTGGTGGATCTGATGGGCCGGCTGCAGTTTCGGACCAGCTACAGCCAGAATGTTCGACAGCATTCCATCGAAGTGGCCCATCTGACGGGGCTGCTGGCCGAACAGCTCGGACTGGACGGAACGCTCGCCCGGCGCTGCGGATTTCTGCATGATCTGGGCAAGGCGGCCGATCATGAAATGGAAGGCGGACATCCGGCGGTCGGAGCCGAACTGCTGAAGCGATACGGAGAATGCGATGAAGTCGTTCATGCGGCCGCCGGACATCACGATGACATTCGTCCGGAGTACATCTACACGGTGCTCGTGGCGGCCGCCGATGCCATCTCAGCCGCTCGTCCCGGAGCCCGGCGGGAAACGCTGGAGAAGTATGTCCGCCGACTGGAAGAACTGGAAGCCCTGGTGTGCGGCTTCCCCGGTGTGGATCAGGCGTATGCCGTTCAGGCCGGCCGCGAGGTGCGGATCATCGTTGATTCGTCTCAGGTCAATGACCGACAGGCCCGAAAACTGAGCCGCGACGTGGCGACCGCCATCGAACAGACTCTGACCTACCCCGGCGAAGTCAGAGTGACGGTTCTGCGGGAAGTGCGGGCCGTGGAATACGCGAAATGATCGTGACACCGTGTCTGTTCAGGGCGGCGGCGATCGGTGCCGGCTGCGGACGAAAGGGTTCCCATGTCTCCTCTGCTGATTCTGGCTGTCGGCGTTTCGGTTGTTCTGGGAATGATCATCTGGCTGCGTGTCAATGCGTTCATCGCTCTGATCACGGCCGCCATGGTGGTCAGTCTGCTGGCTCCCGGTGAAGTGGGCATTCGTATCAGCCGGGTGGCCCAGGCGTTCGGACGATCGGCCGGTGCCATCGGAATCGTCATTGCCCTGGCCGCCGTGATCGGCCAGTGCATGATGGAAAGCGGCGCCGCAGACCGCATCGTCCGGGCCTTCCTGAAGCTGCTGGGAGAAAAACGGGCCCCGGCGGCCCTCATGGGCAGCGGATTCGTGCTCGCCGTCCCCGTCTTCTTCGATACCGTGTTTTACCTGCTTGTGCCGCTCGCCCGCTCCCTGTACCGTCGAACGGGACGCCACTACCTGCTGTACATCATGGCGATTTCTGCCGGAGGCGCCATCACGCACACGCTGGTGCCGCCGACTCCGGGACCACTGCTGATGGCGTCCACCCTGGGAATCGATGTGGGACTGATGATTCTCGTGGGGGGACTGATCGCCATCCCCGCGGCCATCGCCGGGATGATTTTTTCGATCGTCATCGATCGCGTGATGGATGTGCCCATGCGAGCCGCGCCGGCGGCCTCCGAATCCGACGGGGGGGATCCGGATGATGAGCGGCTGCCGTCTCTGCCGGCCGCCCTGCTTCCCATTCTGCTGCCGGTGGCTCTGATTTCCTGCAATACCATCGTGGAAACACTGGCAGACGCCCGCCGCCCGGGACAGCTTCGTGAAGACGACGTGATCGACTGGACGGTACTGGCCGAGGGGCTGCAGAAGGTTCCGGCGGGGAAGCCGATTCGGGAGCGGCTTCGGGAACTGGGCATCGCGGAGGTGCCGACTTCAGATTCCGATGCGGACTCCCGGGAAGCCTTCGTGGACGCCGTCAACCGTCTGCTGGCCGATCGGGAACTGTATCCGCGGACCCTGCCGAAGGATCCTTCCCGGCAGGCGGACTGGTTCGCCGTCCGCAGAGCGTTTTCTGCATCGATTCCTTCGGAGCAGGAAGCGGACGAAGCTGTCATCAGCGACGGGGCGGTCCGGCCGGACATACGGGCGGCGTACGAATTCCACCGTCTGCATGCATCCATCGGCTCCCGCACCCGTCCGGTGGTCATTGAACACATGAATCGCCTGCTGCTGGAAGCGATGTTTCCGGATGCTGTTCGGCCGCATGAATGGAACACACCGCTGCGGCGGCTGAGTCGTTTCACGGCATTGATCGGCAATGCGAACCTGGCACTTCTGCTGGCGATGGCATCGGCTCTGCTGGTATACGTGCGGCATCGCCGGCCGCCAGCGGCCACCGTGGCGGCGTCTGTCGAAGCGGCTCTGATGAGCGGCGGGGCCATCATTCTGATCACGGCGGCCGGCGGAGCGTTTGGAGCGATGCTGGATGTGGCCGGCGTCGGTCCGGCGGTGCAGAATCTGTTCAGCACGCAGGGAAGCGGGGAGGGAATGTTTTACCTGTTCCTGGGATTCGGCATGGCGGCTCTGCTGAAAGTCGCCCAGGGATCCAGCACGACTGCTATGATCGTTGTTTCAGGAATGCTGGCACCGGTCGTGGCCGATGTCACACTTCCCTGGAACGTCGTGTATCTGGCAACGGCGATCGGTGCCGGGTCGCTGGCGGGGTCCTGGATGAATGACAGCGGATTCTGGATCGTGGCCAGGATGAGCGGACTGACAGAATCCGAGGCGCTGAAAACCTGGACGCCGCTGCTGCTGGTGCTGTCTGTTGTGAGTCTGCTGGCCACGCTGGGGCTGGCCACCGTGTTTCCTCTTGTTGCCCGGGAGACGGTCGCGGTCATCCGGTTTCACTGAAGCCGTCAGGGAGGCGATGTCCGGAAACCGACAGGGCGGCCGTCGCAGGCCGCCGGCTGTTTCCAGCGAGATTCTGCCCGGGAGAAGCGGTCTTCCATCTGTTCTGTTTCCAATCAGCCGTTGCACGAAAAACGCATGTCTGCAGAGAATCCGGAATCCGTGCTGCCCGATGCTTCCCGTGAGCTGCTGGGCTATCTGAATTTTTCTGACGGCACGTCAGCGACCGCACTGCAGCAGTCTTTCAACCGGATGTTTCTGGAAAAGGATGCTCCGGAGTCGATCGAGGCTCTGCAGGCCAGCCTGCTGGAACAGCTGCAGACGCTGCAGAAATCCGGTGTGCCCGGGTTCCACGATGTGAGTCAGGCTGTCAGCGCTGTGAAAACAGCGCTGCAGCAGGTGCTGCCGGCCTATCGGAAATTCCATGCTGATCTGCTGTTTCATCTGCGGGATGAGGACTTTTTCTCCCCTTTGTTTCTGGCCCGGATTTTCGAAACGACGCTGCGCAGCGGCAGTGAACACGGCTGGGAGCGGCCGGATGTCCTGACGGAAGCGGCCGTCAAACGGCTGAACGACTATGTGGGATATCGACCGGTGGCTGTTCTGGAGAACGAACAGAGATCCGAAGTTTACGACCACGAACGGTACTGCCCGATTCCTCTGTATGTGCAGCACGTCGGGGTGGCGGCCGGCCCGTGGCGGGAACTGCTGACATCGGCCCTGTCCTTTCTGGAACAGATCCCCGATGAACTGACGGAACCGGCTCATTTCCGTCTGGAGCGGGTGCAGGAACTGTGTCTGGATGTCCGGGCACACGATCATCTGCATCCTGTCAACAAACGAACCAACTACATGTTCGGGGAATGGGACCCTGACCGGATCGACAGCCGCGGATTCTACACGCGGTTCGTCATCCGCCGCATCATTCTGGATGCCCTGCTGGACTGGCTGAACAGCGATCGCGACATTCCTTCGGAAGAACGGCTGTTCGATGCGTCCGTCGTTCTGGCGGGTACCATTCTGATGGCGTCTTCGATCAGTGGTTCGGGACCGCAGACATTCGATTCTTCCGTGTCGCTCACAGTTCTGCTGCCGGTCGTGGCCCGTTATCGTGACCGGTTCTATCAGTTTGTTCTGGAAACAACAGACGGAGGGCGACGGGAGCGGCTGGAACGGCTGGCCCGGAAGTCGCGGCAGCCGTTCGGGCATGTGCGACACGAACTGAACATGTATCTGTCGCGGTACGGCGCGCAGCAGGTTCAGCATCGGCAGCTTTCCTGGCTGTATGCATCCATGGGGTTCGAAGCGGCGTCCCGTGAGGAAGCGGTCGTCATCCCCTGCCCGGCGGCACGTTTTGAAGCGGAAATCTGCTCCCGCCTCGTGCTCATACCGCGCCGGATGCGGGCGGGCGAAACCGCTGATGCCGTGGAGCAGCTTCGCCAGTGCGTCCGGCTGCTGCATGCCGGAATCCGCTGCGGCGGGTTCGTCGATCCATGGAACATTCTGGGGTTCCAGGGCATGTTTCCGCTTTTTACCGCTCGTGAAGACGCGATTCCCGACAACCGAGTGGAAGTGCTGCTGGAAATCATGGAGCAGATTTTCGATGCCTGTGCCTTCGTCATGGCCGAAGCGGCGGCCACCGGAAACGGAGGACACCATCTGGCCGTGCAGCGGGAGTTCGAGCAGCTCGCGGACTGGTGGGACCGCTATGCCACGACAACGGTGGCCGATCTGCCCCAGGTGCGGGGCCGGGAATCTCTGAATGCCGCGGAACATGTGTCGGCTGCCCTTTCCGAATGGCGGACCGCCGGGGAATCGGCAGCCGATATCTCCTTCTGGAAAAAGCACGTGGGCCTTTTCGAGTCGGCCCGCAGTTTCTCTCAGGTGGTTTCCGTTCTGCTGGACCGGGATGATCTGGTGGCGGCGACCGGCCTGCTGATCCAGTGGCTCAGTCAGGCCGATTCGTACGGTCTGGAATCCGGGCGCCATTCCATCCACACGCAGTTTCAGCGACTGCTGAACCTGATCACCCGACGGACGGATGCATCCGAACAGTGGATGCTGCTGAGACGCCTGTTTGCGTTTCTGGAATCCAATGCGGGCGATTACTGGACCGTTCCGTCTCTGAATGCTCTGGCAGAACGGCATCGCCGGGAACAGAAGAACGAACAGAACCGCCCCGACCTGGAACACCTGTTCGATGATGAGCAGGCTGAGGACGATCCGTGGAAGGAATCCGCTTTTGAAAATGTTGTGTATCGGGACAGCACCGACGACGGGAATGAATCGGACACTCTGGATGGAGGTCTGGCTCCGGGAACAACCGAATTCGAGGTGCTGTACCGCCAGATCGAACCACGGCTGAAGTTTCTGCACACACTGGGGTTTTTGTGGAGCAGTGCGGCCATCTCCCTGGCCCGGCAGCCGTCGGATGATCTGGCATCCGAAGATGTTCAGATGCATGTTCGTGAATGGCGCACAACCGTTCGCCGTTTTCTGGACGATCTGTCGGGACTGCTGCAGGAAGTCAGCGACTTCGAAATCGAGTCGTGGTCTGCCGATGTGGAATCGAACATCGAGTTCGATGTTCAGATGCAGTCTCGTTTTCTGCTGATGCAGAACGCCATTTCCACCACGGTGGAATTCCTGCTGGCCGAACGGCTGATCGCGGCCCTGCTGCCGGAACCGGACGACGACGATGATCCGGCCGATCTGCAGTTCGGACGACGGCTGGTGCGTGTGCTGCGCAGAGTTCTGACCGGCGACCGTGAAGCCGTGACGCAGGAATTTCCGGAGTTCCTGCAGCAGCTTCGACGCCGGCCCCTGCTGTACGTTCCGTTCGAAAACGGTGGACATCCGGAAGACATTCTCCGGGCCCGCACCCTGCAGGCCGTGATCCGTCTGCTGCTGAGCGAACTGCCGCGGCTGGGAATGCTGCGAGAAACATACCGGCTGCTGCAGACGGCGTATCGCATGGAACGGTCCCGCCGGCCGCCGGGACAGGCGGTGACGGAATTCGACCGGCTGTTCCGCATCGGTCTGAGCGGATCGGTGGAATCCGTTCTGCGTGCGGCCGTTCACTGGAAACTGGAAACACCGACACAGCGCAAAAGCGCCTTCCGCAGGATTCGGCGGCTGCTGGATTCCTACGTCGTCCTGTGGCAGCGCCACAGCAGTTCCATGAGGCTGTCCATTGTCGAAGAGCTGCATGATAAAACCCGCTGCAGTGAAGTGTCAGCCTTCATCGGCACCTACGGAGACGACCTGTTTCATACACGCATGCTGACTCTGGGCAATGCCCGGGCAATCCTGATGCACGGGGCCGATTCGCTGATCGAAGAACTCGAAGAAAACGTGCATCCGCATGAACCGGTGCGCCTGATCGACGATCTGCATGCAGGACGCATCGACCGGGAGAAAGCCGTCGAAATCATGGAATTCGTGTACGAAACCGTGGTGGACAATTTCGAAGTGTTTCTGGAATACAACACCACCACCACACAGTCGGATTACGGGTCCCGTCTGTACTGCCTGCTCGATTTTCTGCGGGTGAAGTCACTGTACGACCGATTCGAATGGGATTATCTGCCGTACCGGTTCGTGCATGAAGTTCTGGCCCGCATCGACGTGGGCGACATGGCGGCGGCTCTGGAAGAACAGCTTCTGGAACAGACACGCCGGTCTGCTGAGGAAATCGTGGAACAGCTTGACAAACTCGAATCCCGGTACGGCGTCCGCCTGCCCACACTGCATGATCTGGTCGGCGAGCGGCTGGTCGGAGCGCTGCAGGTCAACCGAATGGCGGCCCTGGTGGCGCGCTGCAGTTCAGAACTGCCCGATGTCACAGAAGAAGAAGCCGCCGAAAATTTCCGGCGGCTGCGAGAAGAAATCGCTGCCTACATGGAACAGCGCCTGGGATCGGGAATCGACACACCCGAATGGATGAACAGTCTGGGACGCGAACAGTCGCGCGTTCAGGACCAGCTGGCAGGAATCGAACCGTCTGTTCAGGATGCCGCCGAGTACCGAAGGATCTCTCAGCCGGATATCGACCGTCAGCTCAGCGGAATTCTGGAAGACGAAGCGGACGGCTTCTGATCCGACAGCTGCCGACCGGATCAGCCGGCCGGGCCCGTCATGCATCGTCCGCCATGATCCGCTGCAGATGCCGGGCAAGTTCCTGGCGGCCCCGAAAAATGCGGCTGCGGACCGTTCCCGCCGGAATGTCCAGAATCCGCGAAATCTCGTCATAGGACAGGCCGTCCAGTTCCCGGAGAACCAGCGCCCGGCGGAAGTCTTCCGGGACGTCCGCCAGAGCCTCCCGCACCATCCGGACGCGTTCGGAGGATGTGAGGGCGTGGTCCGGCGCGGCGGCCGGACGGGGGTCTTTCGTCATCCGGCCGGCGGAGCGCAGCTCGTCCAGAGACGACATGTTCAGGCGCTGTCGGCGCCGCGACGTGTGGGCTGCATTGACGGCGATACGGTACAGCCACGAATAGAATCCGGAATCCTGACGAAAACTGTCCAGATTCTTCCAGGCAGATACGAAGGCCTGCTGAGCGGCTTCTTCGGCGTCTTCACGCGAACCGAGCAGATGTTCCAGACTGCCGACCAGACGCGTCTGGTAACGACGGACCAGCTCGTCGTAGGCAGACGCGGTTCCATCGAGCGTCTGACGGATCAGTTCGAGATCGGAGGGGTCGGTCACAGAGAAGCGGCCGTTGAAACAGTCCTGGACACTGCTGCATCCGATGATCGGGACAGTCAGCCCGTTCGGGCCCGCTGTTCAGCCGACGGAATCGGATCACGCGTTTTCGACAGCCAGACCAGCAGAGAAACCCCGCTGATGAACAGCCCCACACTGATGAGCTGAGAGATGGTCAGGGAAGTGCCCAGCTGGCCCTGTTCATCGCTGCGAATGAGTTCCAGGACGAAACGATTGACCGGATACAGGATGAACATGAGTCCCACGACGAATCCTTCATACGGCCGCCGGCGGAAACTCCACGAAAGAATTCCGGCCAGCAGAAATGCCAGAAGGGAACTGTAAATCTGAGTCGGGTGCAGGGGAATCGTGCATTCCGCCGTCGGGTCGATCACGCCCGCCTGAACCTGAGCCTGAAAGGTCAGACTGTCCCGAGGAAACTGCACCGCCCAGGGAAGATCGGATGGACCGCCATAGCAGCATCCGTACAGAAAACAGCCGATCCGCCCGAACCCCAGACCGACGAACAGGGACGGCGCCACCACATCGCCCATCAGCAGCGGCCGCAGATTTCGCGAACGGCAGAACAGCCAGCCGCCCAGGATTCCACCGATCACCGATCCGTAGAACACCAGCCCGCCATCCCACACCGCCACGAAGCGTGTCACGTATTCGAGTCCCCTGGCTTCGCGAAAAATGCGATCGGAATACTGGATGACATAGAACAGCCGGGCTCCCAGCAGGCCGGGAACAAGCAGCCACAGAATGAGGTCCAGAATGACGTCTGAATCGATGCCGACGCGCGCGGCATGCCGGATGGCCAGCAGCGTGCCGGCCGCAAATCCGATGAACATCATCAGGCCGTATCCGAAAATCGGTATGCCGGTGCGCGTCAGGGGCACATCGGTCCGCGACAGCAGCAGCAGTCCCCCCGGAACGATGCTCCAGAAACACAGCGCCGTCAGCACATCAGCGGCCCGGCGCGTGCGTATGGCCAGCCAGGTGAGTCGACCAAGAGCCACGCCAGACCAGAGACTCAGCAGCCAGCCCAGCCCCACATGCAGTTCGTTGCCGACGGACTGCACGATCCAGAACTGATCGAACACAAATCGGACCAGAACTTTTCGCATGCTGCGGTGTCTCCGGGAAATCAGCCGGATGAAAACGGAAAATCAGGGAAGAGCGCTGTTCGAACGACCGGATCCGGCCGTCAGGTTTCAGGAAATGTCAGCAGTCGGTTGTCGATCAGCCGCGTAGACCCCACCCAGACGGCTGCCAGAGCCACCGCGCGGCGGCAGTCGTCCGGAACTGACTGCAGGGTGTCCGGATCCACGACAGCCGCATAATCCGGTCGAATGCCGTCTGCATGTTTCAGAGTCTCTGTCAGAGTGTTTTCGATCTGCCAGGGCCGGTGTCCGGCCAGCGCCTGTTCGGCCGCGGTCGTCAGAGCCTGATTGAGAACGAGAGCCTGACGGCGCTGTGAATCTGTCAGATACCGGTTTCGGCTGCTCAAAGCCAGCCCGTCCGCATCCCGCACCACGGGACACGTGACGATCGTCACCGGCCAGTTCAGATCCGAGGCCATTTTCCGGATAACAAGCTGCTGCTGGTAATCCTTCTGCCCGAAATAGGCCCGGTCCGGCTCCGTGATATGGAACAGTTTGGCCACGACCGTTGTCACGCCGTCGAAATGGGTCGGCCGGGAAGCTCCTTCGAAAACGCGTGTGATTCCCGACACCGTGACCGTGGTGGCGGCATCCGGAGTGTACATGTCGTCCACGTTCGGGATGAACACGATCGATGTTCCGGCTTCCCGGCACAGTTCCAGATCGGCTTCAGGAGTCCGCGGATAGCGTTCAAAATCCTCATCGGGACCAAACTGCGTGGGATTGACGAAAATCGTCGTCACCACGGTGTCGCACTCCGCACGGGCGGCCCGAATGAGGCTCAGATGCCCTTCGTGCAGCGCTCCCATGGTGGGGACGACACCAATCAGATGACCACTCGCCCGCCGGCGGCGAACGAGGCAGCGGACGTCGTTCGGACTCGACAGCACGTCCATGATTCAGAAGTTGTAGGCCGGATTGGCAGGGTCGAAATCGCGATCCGTCAGGCGGACGTCGGTCCGGATTTCCGTGAACCGATAGTCTTCCACCAGCGGCGGATCATCGCCCTGGCGAGCCGGAAATCCGAACTGCTGGAGGCGCACGGCGAGCTTCGTTTTTTTGTCGATGAACAGACGCGTCATTTTCATGGGAAACTGCGCCCGCGGACGCGGATGACTGATTTCGATCACATTGCACGTCATGCTGCCGACGCGAGCGTTCTTGTAGTATCGGACTTCCGATTCTTCGTAGCGCGTCGCTTCCTTCAGCTGACCGAGTACGGCGATCAGCATGTTTTCGATTCCGATCTCCGTGATCGGATGACGGTTTTCGGCCATGACCATCGCGTCGGTGGGAGCCAGCTGCAGTGTGCCCACCAGACCGGCCAGTCCCGTTTCATGGGCCAGCATCATGCCGTTGTTTCGGCCTTCCACATAGATCACTTCGCGTCCTTCGTTGTCCCCCAGAAAATACAGATAAACGCTGAACGGCCGCCGCCGAAATTTCATCCGCATCTGCTGAGAAATCATCTGATCGCCGACCAGTTCCTTCTTCGTGAACAGTGCCTCGTAGGCCGGAATTTTTTCGATCCGGGACAGACTGCGGGACACGATGCGTATCACGGGATCCAGAGGGTGCTCCGCCTTTTCTGAACCGGCAGCCGCCGGGGCCGCTGCCGACAGCAGGCAGACCTGGAAGAGGAACACGTATCTGGTCAGGATTCCGAACATGGTGACAGGCCAGTCGCTGCAGCGGCCGCCGGCGCAACACTGCCGACGACAGCGCGGGAAACGATGTTCGACGACCCCGGCTGCACACAGCCACCTGCATGCGGGCCAGGACGCCGCCTGGGAATGATATTGTGGCATTCTGCCGATCTGAGTAGATTTCGGCAATACCTGCCTGTTGGGGCCGGAATTTCAACAATCGCAACGGCGACCGGAATGGATTCCTCACGAGGCGGACCTTTCGCCAATCTGCTCCTGATTCTGCCGCTGGTCATCGTACCGGCTCTGGCCATGCTGCGTCCGGCAGAACGCAACAGCGGACTGCTGAATGACGATGTGGCCGCCGCTGGCGACGGTTTCCCGTCGGATACGGACGACTTCGATGCGATGTTCGAAGATGCGTTCGACGATCCGCCACCTGGAACACGGGCGGACGAAACCGAAACACATCGTCATCGCCGTTCCGGCGATGAGACGGCTGAAATGTCCGACGACGAAACGCTGTTCGAAAAGATCGATCGGCTGCCGGACCGGAACGATCGCAGCGACCGCCGCGTTTCAGAACATCACGACCCTCACCATGATTCACAGCACGGCCGGCCGGCCGGCCGGGATGATGCCGGCAGAGACGAAAAAACGGCCGATATCCGCCGTCTGCCCCGACCCAATCTGTCGCGTTACGGAGCGACGGATTCGGTCTGGTTTCGTCCGGGTGATGAACATGGTTCCATCGGGTTTGCGGCGTTCGTCCCGGGTCTTTCCGGAGATGTGCGCTACCGCTTTTCCGCCATCGGCACATCGCAGGATGCTGTCGTCAAAGATGTGATCCGGCAGATTCAGAACTGGCAGCGGCAGCAGCGGGCGGCAGGACGCAGACCGAAATGAGGGCGGAACGGTCGGGGGGAACGTATGACCGGCTGCGAACGTTCGGACGCATGGCAGCGCAGCCGACAGGTTCACTGTCCACCGAGCGGGTCCGGATGCTGTGGCGAATCGGACCGCTGTGGACAAAACACCGGACCATCGACACATCGGTGCTGCGGGCCGACGGGCGTCTCATTCGATCCGACCGTCTGGCACGCCTGGAAGCGGCTCTGTTTCTGACGCGTTCCGCTTCGGCCGTCCGCCTGGCCCGTCTGGCCCGTCTGGTGGATGCCCAGGAGGCCCGACAGCTCATCGAACGGCTCAACGAAAGCTACGACCGCACCCGCTCGGCCTTTCGCGTGGAACGGACTGCCGGCGGCTATCAGCTTCTGACCCGTTCCGCTCTGGCCGGCTGGCTGGATCGTCTGCATCACCGGCAGGACCGCATGCGGCTGTCCCAGCCGGCTCTGGAAACCCTGACAATCATCGCCTATCTGCAGCCGGTCACCCGGGCAGATGTGGAAGCGGTCCGGGGAGTCCAGTGTACGGATCTGATTCGTCAGCTCATCGATCGCGGTCTCATTCGCGTCGCCGGCGAGGACGATTCGCTGGGGCGACCGTTCCTGTATGCGACGACGCGGGCTTTTCTGGACATGTTCGGACTGGGGCGGCCGGAGGATCTGCCGGACTACGACCGCCTCCGCCGATCCGTTCGCCCGACAGATGCCCCCGGACATGCGTCCGGGGAACCGGCATCCGATGAAAATACGCCCGATCCAGATCCGGATGTTTCCGATTCGACCAGTGCAGCTTCGGACGGCGCCGTTCCGGACGACGTGGTTCCGGACAGGGAAGAAACAGCCCCCGCCGGTCGCGCACAGACCGGATCGGCCGATGCACTCAGTTCGTCCGGCTCGAATGATTCGGAAGCAGCGGCCTGATGGCCGCGAAAACGTCTTCGCCGATTTCCGCCACGGAACGCAGTTCCCCTTCCGGTGTCAGACAGGGAACCACCGTCCAGTCGGGCCGTGAAGCAGCGATTTCGCGGTAACAGCGGCGGACACGCTCCAGATACGGCAGATTGCTTTCCTGCAGGTCGGCCTCCTGGTCCGTGTAGTCACGTGGATCCTTGCGGCCAACCAGACGACGGCTCCAGTCGGCAGAAATATCCAGCAGAACGTTCAGATCGGGACGCGGCAGACCAAACACGTCGTGTTCGACCGCTTCGATCCATGCCATCAGGTCGTCCCGCTCCCGGCCCTCCAGTCGGGAGGCCTGGTGAGCCAGATTGCTGCCGGTAAAACGGTCCAGAACCACAACGTCGCTGGTGTCGATGCGGTTCTGAAGCAGAGTCCGGGATTCGAACCGGTCGCCGGCATACAGAACGGCGGCCAGTTGAGGATGGACGGCATCCAGTTCGCCGAAGCGGCCGTTGAGAAAATCACCGATCGCCTGGCCGAACTGCGTGGCCGTATACCGGGGAAAACGGACGGAAGCCGCCTGCAGGCCGGACTGGTGCAGACGGTCGGTGAGCCGGGCACACTGAGTCCCCTTGCCGGACCCGTCGATTCCTTCGATTGCAATCAGGACAGCCATGTGGTTGTCTGTCGGATCGGAAGCAGAAAACGGAAAACGGGTCACGAAATGCGACGGGCCACGACCCCCTGACGGGTGGCCGATTCTGCCCGACAGCGAACGAAGCTGCCCACGTCGGAAGCCGATCCCGGAAACTCCACGGGCATGTACCACTGATCGGTTCCCCGCAGGTATCCCGGCCGCTGTTCCGATGGACGTTCTGCCAGAACGTCGAGAACGGTGCCGGAACGCACCCGGGATTCGTAAAACTGCAGTGCCAGGTCCCGTTCCAGCATGTTCAGCTTCCGCACACGTTCCCGGATCACAGCCGGCGGAACCTGATCCGGAGCGACTGCTGCCGGAGTACCGTCCCTTCGGCTGAACGGAAACACATGGATCTTCATGAAGCGGGCCTGTCGGCAGGTGTCCACAGTTTCCTGGAATTCGTCTTCGGTTTCTCCGGGGAATCCGACAATCACATCGGTGGTCAGAGCCGGATCATTGCCCAGTGCCTCGCGGATCTGTTCCATCCGCTCCAGAAACCGGGAGACCCGGTAGCGGCGTTTCATGCGCTTCAGCACGCTGTCGGATCCGCTTTGCAGGGCCGGATGAAATTGCGGGCACAGATGTTCGCAGTCGCGGGCGGCCGAAATGAATTCCTCATTGAATTCGATCATTTCGATGCTGGACAGCCGCATTCTCCAGTCTCCTGGAATGCGATCGAGCCGGCGGAGCAGATGCCAGAGGCGGGCCGGCGGTTCCCCGTCAGAAGACCGGGCGTCGACGCCGTAGTGTCCCACGTGGATGCCGCTGATGACGATCTCCCGGTATCCGTGATCGATGAGCCGACGGAATTCGTCTTCGATATCCGCCGGCCGGCGGCTCCGCAGCCCCGGGCGCACCTGGGGAATGATGCAGTAGGAACAGTTCAGGATACAGCCGTCCTGGACCTTGACGAAGGCCCGCTGCCGTCCTTCAAAGCGGCTGATTCCGGCCGGCAGATCGACGATGCCGAAGCGACTGAGAACGTCCGGGAGTTCACGGCGGTCCCGCACCACTTCGATCACGCCGGGAAGTTCCGCAACCGTCTTCGGGTCGCGCGTGGCATAACACCCCATGACGATCGTCTGAGTGCCGGGATTCCTGCGGGCCAGCTGACGAATCACCTGGCGGGATTTGGAATCACCGGTGTTTGTCACGGTGCAGGTGTTGACCACGCACAGATCGGCCGATTCGTCCGATTCCGCTTCCCGGTAACCGCTGGCATCGAGCGCCTCGCGCAGCAGCTGCGTTTCGTACTGGTTGACCTTGCAGCCCAGAGTGATCAGTCGGACTGTTCGCGGAGCGGACACCGGAAAGAAATCCTGTTTACTGAAGACACGGGGAAAGGCCGGATCGTGACCATTCGGCGGTCCGGCCGCAACAGTCCGGTTCCCCCGGAAGCACGATTCTCCGCGAACTCCGCGTCCGGTCGTGCAGGTCGGAAGCCGCCAGAACGGTCCGTCCCGGGCAGGACGGTCCATCAGGCCGGCTGCTGCTTCGGCAGAACGGTCACGACTCGGAATCCACCCCCATCGGGGGATTCGGCCAGAATGAGCCCATGGTGCCGGCGTACAATCTGCCAGCAGACCGACAGCCCGAAACCAATGCCCCGTCCGGCCTGCCGGCCCGAAAAGAACGGATCGAACAGATGGCGATTCACCGCTTCGTCGGTCACGCCGGGACCGCTGTCCTCCACTGTCACGCAGACCGCATCAGCTTCCGGGCGGACGGACACGGAGATCCGGGGCGTTCTGCCGGCACCAGAAGCCGCTTCGATGCTGTTGCGGACCAGGTGCGTGATCAGCGTGCGCATCTGATTCGGATCGACAGAGATCACCGTCGGAGATTCGGGAACCTGCACGTTCAGACACGTTGCCGGCTGTTCCATCGACTCCACCGCCCGACCGGCAGCCTCCGGAATCAGATCGTTCAGACAGCAGTCTTCGAACTCCGGCTGCGGCGGTCGGGCAAACAGCATGCAGTCGCCGATCATGTCCCGAATACGCCACGCCTGCGATCCGATCACACCGAGTGCCTGTCGCCGATCGGCACGCGTTTCATCCTGCAGCAGCAGCCGGGTGCGCCCGATGATGCTGCCCAGAGGATTGTTGATTTCATGACCGGCTCCGGCAGCGAATTCCGCCATGGCTTCCAGATGAGAATGCTGAGGCAGCAGAATCTGTCGGGAACGCGCCTGCCCCAGAATCAGACGGGCTGCTTCCACAGCCGTTTCCCCATCGGCTTCCGGACCGCAGTCCGGGCCCGACACACAGACTGCCAGCAGTTCCGGCCAGACCCGAATCGTGTCGATATCCAGCCGGTCGGCCACACCGGTCTGCGCTGCGAGCCGTTCGGGAGAAAACAGGTCGCAGACAGAAATTTCCTCCGTGGACTGTTCCGGTTCATCCACGTCCCCGGTTTCATCCCGAACGGCCAGGGCCGTTACACAGCGGTCTGCTGCTGTGAACAGAATCACCGCCGCCTGGCCGGTGTGAGCGGCCAGCAGGCCGGCTGCGGCAGCAGCCGCATCGGCCGGCTGCGCCGGTCGCACGAGGGCGCGGATCACGGCGTCTGACCAGTGAGTCCTGATAGTCACAGTGGCATGGTTGCCGGGCTGGCGCCGCAGCGGATGAGGCACTACGATCCGACCTGTTCGATGTCCAGAAGCTGGCAGATCTGTTCGATCAGCTGATCCGTTTCGAAGGGTTTGCGAAGGAAGCAGTCCGCTCCGGCATCCTTGAGTTCCCGAACGCGGTCTTCTTCGACCATCCCGCTGATGCAGATGATGCGGACATCGTTCATTGCCGGATCGCTGCGCACGCGCTGGCAGACTTCCCGTCCATTGATATCCGGCAGCATGACATCCAGAACGATGACGTCCGGATGATAATCCTTGACCATCATGCCGGCATCGAAACCATTGTTCGCTGTTCGGATTTCAAACCGGCCGTCGGCACTCAAAGCATCGGAAATCAGTTCCACAAGTTCCTCATCGTCGTCGACGATCAGAGCCTTGCGTTTACCGCTTTCCAGAGCATCCGTGGGAATCCCGTTCTCCTTCATGAATTTGTAGAGAACATCCCGGGGAATGCGGCGAAAACGGGAACCGGGAACGCGGAATCCCTTGAGCTGTCCGGAATCGAAACAGCGAATGATGGTCTGCTGACTCACCTTGCAGATTTTGGCTGCTTCACCCGTCGTAAATACGGTCTTCATTGATCACACATCCGTTCTGTGAGGAGCGATGAACTGCGTGGCAGTAAATTCATCGTCCGACCATGGCTGGACACCATCCGTGTGCCGTCGACGTTCACGAAGCGATGGAACAACAGACCCGGCCGCAGCCGCAATCCACCGGTCCCGGAAAACTGTCGAAGCCGTCGATTCTCACCAGACCGGCTGTTCGCCAGGATCTTCCCGGGCTTCTTCATCCATCAGCACAGCCGATTGTATCTATTCGCAAAAGTCGGTCAACGGGAGTTCACCTGTGCAGACTTCCTGAGTTATCCTCCCTGCGTTTTCTGCCGGTCGAGTCCATCAGGTCGGGTATGTTGGGGGGACCGGGGGCTCCGGGAGGCGAAAACAGCCGGTTTTCAGGATTTCAGACACATGATGAGAACGGCGATGTCCGCCGGGGTGATGCCGCTGACCCGGCTGGCCTGCCCGACCGTTGCCGGACGCAGTCTGCCCAGCTTCTCCCGAGCTTCTATTCTCAACTGATCCAGACCACTGAAGTCGAATCCCTCGGGGATCCGGATCGCCTCAATCCGGCTCATGCGTTCAATGTCGGCCTCCTGCCGCCGGATATAACCGGCATAACGGGCCTCGATTTCCATCTGCTGAATGCAGCGTGCCGAGAAACGGTGCTGCTTCAGATCGGGAACCATCTGCTGCAGACGGTTCCAGGTGACATCCGGACGCCGCAGCCATTCTTCCAGAGTCCGTCCTTCATGTCGGACACGGCTCAGCAGCGCGAAGGCCGATTCGAGTTCCCGTTCATACGCTTCGTACCGATCGCGTCGTTCCGGGCTGACCGTTCCGAGACGGATTCCCAGCGGGGTGAGACGCCGGTCGGCGTTGTCCTGGCGCAGCAGAAGGCGATACTCCGCCCGCGATGTGAACATGCGATACGGTTCATCAACGCCTTTGGTCACCAGGTCGTCGATGAGCACGCCCAGGTATGCCTGGCTGCGGGAAAGAACGAAGTCCGGCTTTCCGGCCACTTTCAGTGCGGCATTGATGCCGGCCATCAGGCCCTGTCCGGCTGCTTCTTCGTATCCGGTGGTTCCGTTGATCTGCCCGGCGAAATACAGGCCGCTCAGCCGGCGCGTTTCCATCGTCGGATGAAGCTGAACCGGAGGAGCGTAGTCGTATTCGACCGCATAACCGAACCGCATGATGTCGGCCTGCTCCAGTCCCGGAATGGCGTGGATCATCCGCTCCTGAACATCCCTCGGCAGACTCGTGGAAATCCCGTTGCAGTAATATTCCAGAGTCTCTCGTCCCTCCGGTTCCAGAAAGATCTGGTGAGAAGGACGGTCGGCGAAACGCACGATCTTGTCTTCGATGGAGGGACAGTAACGCGGCCCCGTGCTTTCGATCTGTCCGCTGTACATCGGAGACCGATGAAGATTCTCTCGAATGATGTCATGGACTTCCGGCGTGGTCATGGTGAGATGACAGTCCATCTGCGGCTGATCGATGGTGTCCGTGAGGAAGGAGAACGGCTGAGGGGTCGTGTCACCCGGCTGAACCTGACAGCGGCTGAAATCGATCGTCCGTCCGTTGATGCGGGCCGGTGTTCCCGTCTTGAAGCGACTCAGTTCGAACCCCAGGCGCTGCAGAGCGCCGGACAGTCCGTGTGAAGCCCGCTCGCCGGCCCGTCCTCCTTCACTGCGGGATTCGCCGGTATGCATCACGGCTTTCAGAAAGGTCCCGGTTGTCAGAATGACGGCAGCAGCCCGATAAACGGAGCCTCCGGCCACCCGCACGCCGGTTGCCCGATCGCCCGAAACGACGATGTCTTCGACCTGTTCCTGCCGCAGAAACAGACCGTCCTGCCGTTCCACCGTCCATTTGGCCAGGTTCTGATAGGCCCGCTTGTCGGCCTGAGCCCGAGGACTGTGCATGGCCGGCCCTTTGCCGACGTTGAGCATGCGGAACTGGATCCCGGTGGCATCGATCAGACGGCCCATGGCGCCGCCCAGAGCATCGATTTCCCGCACGATCTGCCCCTTGGCCACGCCGCCGATCGCCGGATTGCAGCTCATCTGGCCCACCGTGTCGCAGGACATCGTCAGCAGCGCTGTGCGGGCTCCCAGACGGGCACTGGCCAGAGCCGCCTCGATGCCGGCATGGCCGGCCCCCACGACAACAACATCGAAGCTGAAACAGTCAGAAGACGACATGCTGTGTGACCGCCCGAAGGGGCAGACCGTCAGAACAGGCGGGACGAACGTTCGGATTCCGACACGGGCTGCGAACTGTCAGGAGGCGTACGGCCGAGATGTTCGAACGCCCGGGCGGTGAGCATCCGGCCGCGCGGCGTGCGCTGGATGAGCCCCTGCCGCAGCAGATACGGTTCGATCTCATCTTCCAGGGTATCCGCAGGGAGATTCATGGTATGTGCGATGGCCTGAATCCCGGCCGGACCGCCGGTGAAAACCGAAAGGATCGTTTCCAGGTAGCGCCGGTCGAGTTCTTCCAGGCCGAGATGATCGACGGCCTTCATTTCCAGTGCAGCACGGGCCACGTCCAGGGTGATGGTCCCGTCGGCGCGGGCATCGGCGAAATCACGGGCCCATCGGAGCCAGTTGTTCGCCTTGCGCGGCGTTCCTCGTGATCGCAGCGCGATTTCGGCCGCCGCATCCTGTGTGATGGCGGAATGCAGCTTCCGGGCATTCTTCTGCACGATCGTGGTCAGTTCGTCCTGCGAATAAAACGTCAGGTGCTCCCGGCTGACGAACCGGTCCCGCAAAGGAGCGGTCAGCATGCCGCTGCGCGTCGTGGCGCCGATGATCGTAAACGGCTGCAGCTTCATGTTGATCGTGCGGGCACTGAGACCGTCGCCCAGTGTGATGTCGACACGAAAATCTTCCATGGCCGGATAGATGAACTCTTCCACCGCAGCCGGCAGACGATGGATTTCATCGATGAACAGAACCGACCCCTCGCTGGCATTGGTGAGATATGGCAGCAGATCCTTCGGTGCACTCAGAGAAGGCCCGGATGTGATCTGGAATTCCGTGCCCAGTTCCCGGGGAATGACCATGGCCAGCGTCGTCTTTCCGAGTCCCGGAGGACCGTCCAGCAGCAGATGGCCCAGCGGTTCGCGCCGTTTCCGGGCAGCCTGAAGCAGTATGCGGATGCGTTCGACCACATCAGCCTGACCGACGACGTCATCCAGACGCGCCGGACGCAGTTCATCGTCCTGCGACGCTTCCACGATTTCCCCGGCCGGTCGGACGGCAGAATCGTCTGCATCCGCCGCCGCCTGATCGCTGCGGATGACAGGTTCACGAGCCATGGGCACGAATCGTCCGCTGACAGGTACGCAAGTAAAGGCCGAAACAGCACACGGCGGAATCAGGCATTCAGAGCCTCCTGCATGACGTCTTCCGGCATGCTGAAATTGGCCGTGACGTTCTGGATGTCGTCATTGTCTTCCAGAGCATCCAGAAGTTTCAGAACCCGCCGCCCGGCGGCTGCATCCAGTTCCACGGTGTTCTGCGGCACACGGGCGATTTCCGCAGAAGCCGGCGACAGTCCGGCGGCTTCCAGAGCATCAGACACCTGCTGAAAACAGTCCGGTTCCGCCGTCACCACAAAATGCGAGTCTTCCTCACGCACATCGTCGACCCCGGCTTCCAGAACGGTTTCCAGCAGCGACTCCTCGTCGGTCGCATCGGCCGGAATGGTGAACAGCGCCCGCCGCTCGAACATCCAGGCGACGCAGCCGGTCGTTCCCAGATTGCCGCCGTGGACTTCAAAGATCTTGCGCACCTCACTGGCCGTCCTATTGCGGTTCTCCGTCAGCACTTCACACAGAACCGCAACGCCTTCCGGACCATATCCTTCGTAGAGGAGTTCTTCGAAAGTTCCGCCCGAACTTTCGCCACAGCCTTTGCGAATGGCTCGTTCGATGTTGTCCATCGGCATGCTGCTGCGGCGGGCCTTGTCGATCGCATAACGCAATGCCAGATTGGCATCCGGATCGCCGCCGCCGTGCTGAGCAGCCACAATGATCGCGCGTGACAGTTTGGCGAACAGTTTGCCCCGTTTGCTGTCCACACGAGCTTTCTTGCGGGCGATGTTGGCCCAGTGAGAATGTCCGGCCATGACAACGGTGAAGGATTCAGGGAGAAAAATGAGTAAGCGGTTTCGATTCCGTCAGGAAGAGGAAACAGACGGCGTTTCGGTGTTCTCTCCCGCGGGAGACACCGCAGGAGAGTCCTTGTCCGACGCGGCAGCATCGGCATGCTTCAGTTTCATCCGGAGACGTTTCACGACATCCGGACTCGGCTGATCGGATGCCTCTTCCGTCTGCAGTGCCTGCTGCCACATCCGCCGGGCATCGTCCGGTCGCTGAAGGGCATCGTACACGTCGCCCAGATGTTCCTGCAGCGTGGCGTCCTGAAAATCGGGATCGGCGTTGGCTTTTTCCAGAGCCTCCCGAGCCTCATCGAACCGCTCCAGACGGTACAGAACCCAGCCCAGACTGTCGAGATAGGCCCGGTTCTGCGGATCCGCCTGGACGGCCAGACGAATCATGTCCAGCGCCTTTTCCAGGTTCCGGTTCTGGTCAGCGTACAGGTAACCCAGATCGTTGTTGACGCCCGGATCATCCGGTCGTTCGGCATACAGTTCTTCCAGAACCGCTTCCGCTTCCGACACCCGTCCGGCTTCGACCAGAACGGCGGACAGCAGCAGGCGCGCCCGTCGATGCATGTCTTCATCGTCGGTCGGATGAGCGATGATGTGGCGATACTGTTCGATGCAGGCGTCCCAGTCGCGGGTCTGTGAACAGGCCATCGCCAGGAGCAGCCGGGCGCTGTTTTCCATTCCGGGCAGTTTCAGCTGTTCTGCCAGACGAATCGATTCCTGCAGTGCCCGCCGGGATTCCTCGATGCGGTCGGCATTGAGCTGAATCCAGCCCAGCCAGTAGAAGAGTTCAGGATCGTCCGCCTGAAGCTGCATGGCGGCCTGGATGGCTTCCAGAGCCTGATCATGGCGTCCGGCAAGGGATTCCGCCCTGGCCAGGCTGGCCAGCGTCCGGATGCGGGCCTGCTGAGGCAGAGACCGCATCACCAGAAGTCGGCGAAACATTCCGGCCGCTTCTTCCCCCTGACCGTTCTGCAGATAGTGCAGTCCAAGCTGCCGCAGCGATGCCTGACCGATGCTTTGGGCCGGGTTGCGATTCAGAGTTTCCTGCAGCAGACGCACCATCTGTTCGTCCGCCTGAATTTCCTGAGCGATCTGAGCACACACGAATGTGACTTCCGGATACAGGTCGTTCTGAGCATCCACGGCATCCAGACAGGCCTGCACCACCTGACGGGCGAATTCCGGATCATTGGTGATTTCCGGAAGGAACGGCACCAGTTCCCCCAGCTGGACCCGGGCCCGCAGAGCCTTCTGCAGATTGCGGACCAGCGAAGCTCCGTCGCCCCGCAGAATGTCCACGCGGATCAGTCCCGGCCAGGCGGCCGGGTCGCCCGATTCGATGATGACCTGCTCCAGCGTCGCAATGGC
Source organism: Planctomycetaceae bacterium (assembly GCA_015485495.1). Classification (GTDB taxonomy): domain Bacteria; phylum Planctomycetota; class Planctomycetia; order Planctomycetales; family Planctomycetaceae; genus S139-18. Next base: position 50,713 of record WFTL01000024.1, on the reverse strand, counting down.
CTGGTCGATCCGTCCCTGCTGCAGCTCCACTTCCGCCCGAAACAGATCCACCACCGACTGGTCCGGTGTGTCGTCGCGCAGACTCTTCAGACGGTCGATCAGCCGGCTGCTGCGCGATGTGGCGGAATAGATGCGGCTGAGCAGTTCCAGAGACTGTTTTTCCCGTCGACCCGATTCGAAATACCGTTCCAGGTTTTCTTCGGCACGCTCGATTTCGTTGATTCGAAACAAAGCCGTCGCCAGCAGAAGATGATGACGCCCCGGTCTGTTCTCCTCCCGACGCACCAGAGCCTCAAACGCGCGAATCGCCTCTTCAGTGCGTCCCACGGCAAGCAGCGCTTCCCCCACTGCTTCGTAACCGGTCATGCGGTCATCCAGCAGAGCCTGATGACGGCGGAAGTCGAGTCCGAAGTCTTCCGGACGCTCCAGAGCCTGCAGCAGGACCGCATAGCTTTCTGCGGCTTTGGCGTTCTGCTGAAGCTGCAGCAGAATGCGTCCCCGGACGCTGTGAATCAGAATGAACTCCGGGTCCGTTGGCTTCAGGCGGGGTGATGCCAGAGCTTCATCCATCAGCCGCAGGGCTTCGGGCAGATTGCGGGCAATCGGCTGCCGCCTCAGCAGGATGGAAGCGAGCTGAAATCGTGTGCGAAAATCGCCCCGGTCCAGCTCCACGGCGCGGCGGGCCTTCTGAATGCCTTCTTCTGTCTGCCCCAGACGCAGCAGCAGCAGCGCCTCCGCCCGCACCGGTTCGGCCGCAGAAGGATCGGCCGCCGCCGCCTGGCGGTAGGCTTTCAGAGCGGCTTCCGGATCATCCTTCTGTTCCGCTTCCACGCCCTTCATATACCAGGTGAGCGCTTCGGTCCGGTCGGAATCGACGGGACGAACCGGTTCCGCCGGCCGAACGGCATCGTCCCCCGGCTGCCGATCCGGCAGCTTATTGGACGGAGCGTCCGACGGAGTGTCCGTCTCCTGAGCATCCTGAGGATCGGCGGCCCGACCCGGATTCGTCAGCAGGATCGCGATCAGCAGCAGAAGGCAGGAACGAAACAGATCCATGTGGCTTCCCTGTTTGCTGTGGCCTTTGCGATTCGGCGCTTCCATCCCGGACAGCGCAGTTTCTCCAGCCCCGATTGTCTCCGATCCGACAGGGAATGGAAAGTGCAGTCATACCGTCCGTCTCACAGCCGTCGGGCTGTCCCGGCGGTAGAGCACTGGTGGATCACGCGGTGCGCATTGTCCTGCTGATACAACTGCGGCAGCAGCCGGACCATCCGCAGACGGGGCCCGCCACCAGACCGGCATGAAAATATGAAAACAGGCCAGGAACGTTTCAGCAGCAGTCAGCGGCGTTTCGCTGATTTCCCGCCGCCCGTTTTTTTTCGGGCGGCGGTTTTGGCAGCCGTCTTTTTTTTGCCCGTCGTTTTGCCGGCAGCGGCCGTCTTCTTTTTCGATACGGTCGTCTTCCTGGCGGCCGATTTTTTTGCCGTCTTTCCGGCGGACGTCGTCGCTGTGGCAGATCGTCCGGCCGCCGTTTTCTTTGCGGCCTTCTTTTTCGCCGCCGTCTTTCGGGTGGCTGTTTTGGCTGTTTTTTTCGCAGCCGACTTTTTCGCCGACGCTGCAGATGTTTTCTTCGCTGTCGTTTTCTTTGTGGTGGTCTTCTTCACTGCAGTCTTCTTCGCAGCGGCTTTCTTCGAAGCAGCCGGCCTGGCTGTTCCGGAAGCGGCCGTTTTCTTGTGAGTCGTTTTCTTTGTGGCGGATTCTTTGGCGGTCTTCTTTTTCGCGGCCGCCGTCGTCCGGCGAGATTTCGACGAGATGCCCGCGGCCGATTTCCGTCCGGAAGTCGACGCTGCTGCCGCCTTCTTCTTCCGGCGTTTTTTGGGCTTCTTCAGGGCAGCGAACCGTTCCTCCACCCGGCTGATATCGAAAGGCTCGTCTTCATCCGGCGGTTCACTCAGCCGGTCCACATAGCGAGGATCCGTTGCCAGAGCCCTCAGTGCACACAGGAACGGAAAGGTTTCGGCCTTCCTGAGACCTCCTTTGAGAAAATCGCCGGCCTGTTCTTCCGTCGAATCCGGAGGAACCAGTCCCAGATGGACGGCCGCCTGAGTGGACAGGCGGTCCATGGGAACCAGGTACCCGGCCAGACACTGCTGTACGGTGAAATGGCGAACGAACGGAGACAGATGATCGATTTTCTTCAGGCGTTTCTGAGCGGACTCCTGAGTCAGTCGTCTGAGTTTCTCGTAATCGAACGAATAGGTCGTTTCGAAAACGAATCGCAGAATGGAACGAATCCGCAGTCCCTTCCAGTCGGCATCGCGCAGATCGCTGAGTGTTTCTTCGATTTCCGCGACGGAACTGACGCGGACTTCGTTCAGGTCGAAGTATTCGCGGTGCAGTCGTTCGTAGCCTTCCTGGGCGGACTGCCAGGGGTTGTCTTCCAGGCAGACAGCAAACAGCATGGTTTCCAGAACCGGAAGGCTGAATTTCGGCACGGCGCGGCCGTAATCTTTGTGCAGAAGAGTCAGCAGTTTTTTGCAGGCCTTCTGCTTGTCACTGGCTTTGACAGACACGGATGACGGCGATGGCATGAGACTTTCCTGTGGGGCCGGCGTCACGGGGAATGAAAACGGGGAGCGGCATCAGTGATCGCTGTCTGCATCGGACGCAGCGTCGCCGTCACCGGGCGGTGCTTCAGCCGCATCATCGGAGGCAGCGGGTGCGGCAGACGCTGCAGCCGCGTGCGCAGCGGATTCATCGCTGTCCGACGTCGGCAGAACATCCTGCAGAATGCGCGCGGCTTCGAAGGATCGGCGGATTCCCTGATCCAGTTCAAATCGCAGTTCCGGAGTGTACCGGGTCCTCACATGGTCGGCGACCCGGGACTGCAGGTAACCGCGGGCCGAATGGAGGCCATGCAGTGTCAGGGACGCATCGCGGTCGGATCCCATGACCGAAATGCGGATCTTCGCATAACGCAGGTCGGCAGACACTTCGGCTCCCAGGACCGTGACATTGCGGATGCGGGGATCGCGCAGTTCCTGCAGGATCGCCGTGCTGACGACTTCGCGAATCACAGAAGCAACCCGGGCAGTTCGTCGTGTGGACATATGAGTTTCCGTATCGAGCGGGGACCGGCGCGGCGAGGTCAGGTCGGTTTTCGGATGTGGCCGTCTGCAGGAACCTGCCTGGCCGCAGCGACCTATCGAGTGTCGCTCAGTGTTCTCTGAATCTCATCGACGCGGAACGCTTCGAACAGGTCTCCTTCCTTGATGTCGTTGAAGCCCTCCAGCCGGATCCCGCATTCCATGCCTTCACGAACTTCTTTGGCATCATCCTTTTCGCGTTTCAGAGAACTGATGCGATAGCTGTTGAGGATTTTCTGGTCGCGGATGACATGCACCTGACTGTCCCGACTGATGGTCCCGTTGAGCACACGGCATCCGGCAATCGTTCCGAAACGGCTGATCTGAAAGGTTCTCAGCACGACGGCGCGTCCGGTCATGACTTCCACTCGTTCCGGACGCAGCAGCCCTTCCAGTGCCATGCGGATGTGTTCGGTCACTTCGTAGATGATGTCGTATCGCCGAATCTCCACGCCTTCCTGATCCGCCAGCGATTCGGCACGGTCTTCCGCAATGACATGGAAGGCGATGATGATCGCTCCGGAGGCACTGGCCAGGTACACATCGCTTTCGTTGACGCCTCCCACGCCTTCGTGAATGATGTTCACGCGCACTTCCGGATGGTCGAATTTTTCGATTTCTCCGCGCAGCGCTTCGATGGATCCGGGCGTGTCCGCTTTGAGGATCAGAGGCAGCTCCTGAACGCCCTGTCCGTCCCGTGCCCGGGCCAGAATGTCCTCCAGGGTCATCGGCTGTCCGCGGTGTGCCAGAGAACGCGAACGGCCTTCATGCTGGCGCGTTTCAGCCACACGGCGGGCTTCTTCGATGTCCTTCATCACAAAGAAATGGGCTCCGGCATCAGGAATGCTTTCCAGTCCCGCCACGCGAACCGGAGTGGACGGACCGGCCTGCTGCACGGGACGGTCGCAGTCATCGTACATGGCCCGAATCCGCCCGTAGCTGGTGCCGCAGAGCACCACGTCCCCCACGCGCAGGGTGCCTTTCTTGACGATGAACCAGGCGAGCACTCCGCGCCCTTCATCACGAAACGATTCCAGACAGACGCCGATGGCCTCCCGGTCCGGATTCGTTTTGTATTCGTGCAGTTCCGCCGTCAGCAGCAGAGTTTCCAGAAGTTCATCGATCCCCAGACCGGTTTCACCGGATGTGCGGACCACCTCATATTCGCCACCCCATTCGGCCGGGAGCAGTTCGTGCTGAGCGAGCTGCTGCAGGGTTTTCTGTTCATCCACATCCGGCAGGTCCATCTTGTTCAGAGCGACCACGATGGGAACGCCCGCACTTTTCGCGTGGCTGATGCATTCTTCCGTCTGCGGCATGACCCCGTCGTCCGCGGCCACCACCAGCACGACGATGTCCGTGACGTTGGCCCCACGAGCCCGCATTTCGCCAAAGGCCGCGTGGCCGGGCGTGTCGACGAACGTGATTTTCCGGCCGTCATGTTCCACCTGATAAGCAGCGATGTGCTGTGTGATGCCTCCGGCTTCACCGGCAGCCACATTGGATCGGCGAATGCGGTCCACCAGAGTCGTTTTGCCATGATCGACATGGCCGAGAATCGTTACGACCGGCGGACGCGGCTGCAGCGTTTCTTCCGGATCTTCATGATCGATCGACGCCAGCAGTTCCGCTTCGATGTCGCGGCCGCGTTTGATTTCCAGATCGACGCCCATTTCCATGGCGATTTCCAGAGCATCGTCCTCCGACAGTTCATCGTTGATCGTGGCCATTCGCCCTTCCCGGAACAGAATGGACATGATGTCACGGGCCGGCCGGCCGATGGCTTCCGACAGTGTGCGGACGCTGATCGGCAGTTCGATCTGAGCGGATGTTTTCAGAGCCGCCGGCGGACGTTTGCCTCCCCGCCGCCGCTGACGCTTGTTTTCCCGTTCTTCCCGCCGCTTGTTGCGCAGCTCACGAAGCAGAGATCCTTTTTCGACGGCGCGGCGTCCCGGAATGGTGCCTTCATGTTCTGCGCGAACGGCCTTGATGTGTTTGAGCTGATCGGCCAGCGGACTCTGACGGTCGATTACCGTGTCCAGCGCGATGTCGGGTTTCATCGCCTTTTCTTCGGCTTCCTGCCGGCGGCTCTGCGGCGCCGGCGGAACATAAGATGGCGGAGCCGCAACGATGGGCCGTGCGGGTCCACCGCGCCGCCCGCCATTGCCGCCGGTTCCGCTGTCCGACTGCCCGGACCGGTCCGACGGGCCCGCCGTCCCGCTGCGGTCCTTGACGGAACCGATCGGCTTCATGTCTCGCATGCGGTGCATGGTCGGACGGCGAACGGGGCCAGGAGAAGCGGTCGGCGGTTCGGCTTCCTTCGTGCCTTCATCCGGTTCCTGTCCCGTGTCGGAAGCCGCCTGGTCGTCCTTCGATTCGGCAGCAGCCGTATCAGATGTGCCTTCGGCCGTTTCTGCGGGTGCGGCGGCGGCCGGCTTCTGTTCCCCTTCCGTCGCCGCCACGGCGGCCGTTTCCGCTGTTGAGGACACTTCGCTCTGCGCGGCCGACGTGTCGGCATGCTGAGGCCGGGGAGCCATCGTGCGGATTTCACGCACTTTTCCCGTTACCGGGGCATCATCGCGAATCGGCGTGAGATCTTCCGCGGGTTCATCCGGAGTCTTTCCGGATTCCCGGCTGCGGATGTAGGCAACGATCTGTTCCTTCTGTTCCGGAGTAATGGTTGCCAGGGCATTGCGCAGTTTCACTCCGGCCTCATCGCTGAGTTCAATGAGAACCTTGCTGTCGAGGCCCAGTTCTCTCGCCAGAGCAAAGAGACGAATCTTCAAGACAATCACCCTTTTTGCTGCCGGATCGACCGGCGGCGTGTCCGTCTGACTCCTTCCGTTCCGGGAAGGAATCAGTTTCACCGTTGCCATAAAAACGAAATGCAGGATGCAGCCGCACCGTTCATGCCCGCGGCACGCACGGTGTTTTCAGGAACAGCCCGAATGGCGGAACATCGGGCGGCCCCTGAACCGTCAGCTCGTTTCTTCCGAATCTTCTGTCTCCTGGGATCCCTCATCCGGCGATTCGGTTCCATCCCCCGAACCCTCCGTCGATTCGACAGCCGCAGCAACCATCACGTCACCGGTCGGATCAGCCGTCGAAGCCGTCTGTTCGGCAGCAGCCTCCGACTCCGATGCCTCCGACTCCGATTCCGCTGCCGATTCGGTATCGGAAGACGGTGCCGCATCATCACCAGACGGAACGGACGCGTCGCCGGAACCGGATGCTTCGGCCGGCTGATCCGACGACAGCCCGTCCCCGGCATCGGGAGAACTGCCCGCAGCCGGAGCCGCTGCTTCCGCGGATTCTTCCGCGACCGGTTCTTCACCGGAAGTTTCTTCGGCGGCGGCAGGTTCCGACGAGGCATCCTCCGGGGGCGGAGGCGGATTGCGGCGGAGTTCCTCAGCGGCCAGACGTTCCTCTTCTTCAATCCGCAGACTTTCCCTGTCGGCGAACTCGATAATTGTATCGCACTGTTCCTGTGTCAGACCACCCAGCTCGGCAAGCTGATCCGGTTCGATCACAGAAAGATCATCGAATGTGAAAAATCCCTGCGACACGAGGTTTTCAACGAGTTCGGGTGTCATTTCCGGGACGACGCTGAACGCTTCGATCGATACATCGAGCTGCATGTCGAGCGATTCCTGGGTCATCACGTTGATGTCCCACCCGACCAGCTTCGATGCCAGCCGCACATTCTGGCCGCGCCGGCCGATCGCCAGAGACAACTGGTCTTCCCGGACAAGAACAAGCACCTTGCCCAGCATGGGACACAGAATCACGTCTTCCACTTCGGCCGGCTGCAGTGCGTTCGGCACCAGCACCTGCAGCGAATCGTTCCAGCGCACAATATCGATGCGTTCTCCGTTGAGTTCTTCGACGATGCCCCGAATCCGGGCTCCACGGACTCCCACACAGGCCCCCACGCAGTCCACCGAAGGGTCTGCGGAGGAAACGGCGACTTTCGATCGATGCCCGGCTTCCCGGGCGATGGAACGCACTTCGATGACTCGGTCGTTGATTTCGGGGATTTCCACTTCGAACAGCCGACGGACGAAATCCGCATGAGTCCGCGACAGAATCACACGGACCCGCGAGCCGGCTTTCCGCACGTCCAGAACACAGGCCCGGACCCGGTCTCCCACACGATACGTTTCCTTGTAAATCTGTTCGCTGCGGGGAAGGATCGCTTCCACGCGTCCCAGATTCACGATCACCGTCCCGCGATCGACGCGGGTTACGGAACCGGAAACGATCTGACTGCGCAGCTCCATGAACTCTTCGTAGTGCGCATCACGTTCCGCTTCCCGGATCTTCTGAATCATCACCTGCTTGGCTGTCTGAGCGGAAATGCGGCCGAGCAGGTCCCCCAGCAGATCCGGTTCCAGGAGCGCTCCATCGCACGTCAGAGACGGCTCGCCGGTTTCCCGATTGATGCTGACGACCAGTTCTTCTTCTTCCGAAAAATGCTTGCGCGCAGCAGAAAGAATCGCCTGTTCGATCCCCTCGAAGACGATTTCCATGTCGATCGACTTGTCTCTGTGAATCGCGTCGACAATTCGCAGGATTTCAGGTCCGTTCATGGTCAGGTGTCATCCAGCAGTGCCGCTATCAAAAAAAAAGTGGGACGAGGTCCCACTTTTCCAGTATCGCCGACCACCTCACGGCAGCCGACTCCAATCAGCCTGACCGAACACCTTTTCTGCACTTCGCAGCCGCGGAGCGGCCGGCCGAAAAGCGTGCTCTCAGGTGATGGGGATCGTCACATGTCCATCTTCACTTCCTCGGTATCGATCGGACTGCCGGAAAACAGGCCGACCGTTGAGAAAACTGAGTCCGGAGAGCCGGAGAGAATCTTCGACTCAGTGGAGCATCGTAGAATACCCGTGTCGGCTGAAACTGTCAAGCAGACGTGTTTGTTCTGCACGCGGCAGAAAACGGTTGCCGGCCCCTTTCCCGAACGGTGCCGCCGGGTCGCCCGAATGCGGATTCCGGCAGCCGATGGCAACGGCCTCCGGCGAATCAGGCGGCCCGCTGATGCCACAGTCGGCAGCCGCCGCGGGTACGGCCGGAATCAGTGGCTCTGAATGCAGTCGCGGGCGAGCTGTCTGGCCGATTTGTAGGCATGCCGGATGGTGAACACGCGTGATTCGATCTGTTCGGCGGAAAAATACCGGCCGTGTTCACTGGCAGGAAGTCCCGCCAGGGCCAGAGTCAGGGGCAGCAGATCCAGGAATTCCTTGTAACGCCGTTGCTGGTCGGCATGGTCAGCCATGGATGAAGTTCCTTCGTTCTGGACTCAGGGAATGCACGTGCCGGATTCTGTCAGGCACCGGCCGCAGCGTCGAGTATCTCCCCGGAGATCTCAGAATGAAGCCGGAGATTCGAACAGAATCGGGTTGACAGGCATCCCCTGTGCAGACGCCGAGAGGACACAAAACTCGGAAAAATACGGTCTCCGTGAAAAGACGGCCCGAAAATCGGCCGGACTGTTTCGAGAACACGGACACCCGCCGGCAGCCGAAACAGCAGATCCCATCTGGATCCAGAACACGGTTCCCGACAGAAGCCCGTTCCCCATGAAAGGCCGCCTTGGAACGCCCTCCTGGCCGGGCACCGCAGGTCAGACTCATGCAGCCTGTATCCAAACCCGCTCCGGTTTCAGGAACCGGGACGTCGCTGAGTGTACTGGCGGATGATGTCAGCGGCGGCGGCCGTGGAATCCCCTTCTCCGGTACTGCCCTTTTCTTCTTCCGGTTTCTTTTCCGCGTCGGAAGAAGCGGACGCCGGCGGTGATTCCTTCACACCGGTTTCCGCCGGGTCGGGCAGTGACACGGACGGAGCCGATCCGGCATCGGAAACCGGGTCGGCTGCCGGGGCCGGTGCAGCAGGTGCCGGAGCCGAAACCGGAGCAGCCGGCATGGGTGCCGCCGGTGGCGGAACGAATCCCGGCACAGCGCCGGGCATCGGAGTCGGCTGAGGATATCCGGGAGGATAGACAGGAGCCGGTGCAGCCGGAGGCTGATAGGGGTATCCACCGTAGGCCTGGCCAGGATAACCGGGAACAGCGCCGGGCATGGCCGGCTGGTAGGGTGTCTGTCCCGGCAGAACCATGGGCTGATTGATGACCGTCGTGTCACCGCTGACCGGCGGCGGGTCCATCACAGGAAGCTGCTGGGTGGCAGAAACATCGGCCGGAACATCCGGTGCCTGTGCCGGTGCCTGTGCCGGTGCCGGTGCCGGTGCCGGTGCCGGTGCCGGTGCCGGTGCCTCGACGGATTCCTGGTCCGAAGCCGCTGCAGCCGGTTCGCCGGGCTGCGGTTCGTTCGCCTGAGTCGTGGCGACTTCCATGACGGTTTCGGTCCCGGATACGACAGTTTCGTCTCCGCTTTTTCGGGAAGGACTGGCTACACGAAACTCGAATTCCAGATTCCCGACCATGATGCGATCGCCGGTGACCAGGGTGACTTCCTTGGCGATCCGTTCCCCGTTGACCATCGTGCCGTTGGTACTGCCCAGATCGCGCAGACGAACCGCATAATCATCAATGGAGAAAACGCAGTGGTGTCGGCTGACCAGCTCACTGCTGGGACGGAGCTGACAGTCTGTTTCCCGTCCGATGAGAAACTTTCGGCGATTCAGTGGAATGACCTGGCCCGCATGCTTTCCACCGATGACGTGCAGTTCGCTTTCGATCATGTCGTGGGATGGCTCCCGAAACCACAGTGGAGAAATGTCCTCAGTTCATCTCATCGAAAGAAAATGATGACGGATGACTGTTCGGCCGGACACTGCGTCGGATGGTCGATGTGGTCCCTGCCTGTTCGGCATTTCGGGTTCGACGGGCGTCGACCGTCGAACCGAAAATCCTGCCGCAGTATGACAATCGATGGATTCAAGATAAACATCATCCCCCGCCGATTTTTCCTCAGTTCCGGAAATTCGACCGGTCGGCCGGAACAATCGGGCCGCCGGTCGGAGCCCGGATTCAGGAATCAACCGGAACCCGATCGAAAGCCCGGGGATCCGTGTCCTGATACTGTAACGCAAAGTGCCGCTCGCAATCCGTGTACTCGGTCTTCCTTGTTTGGTTCGCCAGGACACGGCCCAGAACTTCCGGAAGGTGCGCGGTGAATCCGTCGGTGTCGAAACCCGGGCAGATGTCGAGGATTCCGGGAATGTCCGGCAGCAGAGGTGAGGATTTCATGAGAATGCTGCCATGCTGAAGAACGCTCCGCCGCCGTCGACGCTGGGCACTGCCCACGAGTTTCGGGTACCGACCGGTGGGGTCTTCCCCCCATGCCAGATCATGAGGATCAAAGCGGTGAAAACAGAAAAAAGCGGGATCGGTTCGCCGGGCATGTGACGGCGGTGCGGCTGAATCCGCGGACCGGGGGATGTAGCGGGATCGGAAGCCCGCCAGCACGCCGCATTGGCTGAGCAGCCGACCGATGGCCGCATGCATCGTGTCGTACAGTTTCCCAGGTTCACGTGTGAAAGGGTGTTCCGGTCCGATCGCACACGAATAGGTGATTTCGTGGTGATGCAGAATCGCCCCGCCTCCTGTCAGGCGACGGACCTGAGCACACTGCCCGCGGACTGCGTCGATCGCCTCCGACACATCACCGTTTCGGCCGTTCTGAAAGTAGCCCAGGCTGATCGTGGGCTCTTTCCATCGGTAAATGCGGACAACCGGAACGGTTTCACCCCCCGCCGCAAACGGCGCCTGCTGTTTCGGCGGATCCTGACAGTGCAGCAAAGCCGCGTCGAGGGCCATGTTTTCCCGGCCGGAACGCGGTTCCGGATCCACGATGACGCGGCAGATGTGCTGAGACACTTACGCGGCTTCCACTCAGCTTCCACAGCTCCGAGGTTCTGACGCCAGAGGATCAGCGGCTTCTCGTTCGATTTCAGAAATCTTTTCCAGACGGCGGGCATGCCGTCCACCTTCGAATTCTGTTTTCAGCCAGATCTGCACGACCTGTTCGGCCAGCTGGTCGCTGAGCTGATTGGCGGACAGGCAGAGAATGTTGGCATCGTTGTGCAGACGGCTGTATTCGGCGGTCACCGTGTCGTGACAGGGTGCCGCCCGGACGCCGCGGAACTTGTTGGCCGTGATGCACATGCCGATGCCTGTTCCGCAGATCAGAATGCCGCGGTCGTATTCTCCCGACGACACGCACGCAGCCACCCGCGCCGCATAGTCCGGGTAATCCACACTGTCGGGCGATTCCGGACCGAAATCGTGCACCTGGTAGTGCCATTCCTGGATGGCCTGACAGAGCCGGGCCTTCATATGGAATCCGCGGTGATCGCTGGCAATGGCGATTTTCATGGTGACACGTCGTCCTTCCTGAAAAGATCGTCTGCGATGGCGGCGATCGCTTCCGTCAGTGCATCGGCACACCGGCGGTAGACATCGGGGCCACCGCCGATCGGATCGGGAATATCCCGGCCGTTGCGTGTGACCAGTTCCATCCGGCCGGTCAGATCCGGTCGGGCTTCTTCCAGGGCCGCAAGATGGGATTTCGTCATGGCATAAATGTGATCGCTGGCCGACAGCAGTTCTTCGGTCACTGGTCGACTCAGGTGACCGGACAGGTCGAGCCCCTGTTCCTGCAGCAACTGCACGGCTTCCCGTGAGGCCGGACAGTTTTCCACCGCGGCAATGCCGGCCGATACCACATCGACCCCCCGCCGCGGAAGCTGCTCTTCCGGGCAGCCCAGCCGATCACTGGCCACTCTGCGGAAAATGGCTTCCGCCATCGGGCTGCGGCAGGTGTTTCCGGTGCACACGAACAGCACTCTCAACGAAAGATCCTTTCTGACGGCCGAGACACGCTCCGGCCACGTTGAGTGCAGAGAAATTCTGCGGAGACGCCAGGACAGTCCGATCGCAGGACGGCAGACGAGAAAATCCACTGAAAATCGAAACGGACGGTTCCGGCAGGCGCGGAATCGCGCGTGAAAGACAGCTCAGACCGTCCGGCAGCCACATCATGCCCCTGTCCAGGCAAAATCTCAAGCGGAGACCACCTGTTCGACCGATGTCCGAGTGGAGTCGATGGTCTGTACGGACTTCCACTACCTGACATAACATGCTGAAGTGCAACATCTTGCAGAAACTGCCCGGTGGAGCATGCATCGAGTTGGCAGGTTTACATGAAATACGGCTCATGCACTGGGATTCCCCCCTGTCAGGTTCCTATTCTTTGTCGAGCCATGGGACGGATGCCGACCGGGGTAGCGTTCCTGTGAGACATGGCGATGTGTGAACGGCGTCGGGACGAGTGTCGTGGTGAAAAAGCTGGTCAGTACCTGGAGACAGTCGGCGAGGCAGCAGGTCCGTCGTCTCGCGGAGTTTCGCGGGATTCGCCGCCAGCCGCTGAACCATTATCAGAACAAAGTGCGGCGGCTTTACGATGGTCCGCGGGGGGCCGTCCTGCGGTACAGCAGTCTGCTGTCTCTGCATGAGCCCCTCATGGGAAAACTGTTCCGGTCGCGGCGATTCGATGCATCCCGCTTCGGAACGATTCTTGATGTGGGATCCGGTGCCGGTCAGATCATCCGCCATCTTCTGGAAACCACACCCGCCACCACGCGGATCATCGGTTTCGATCTGTCGTCGGAAATGCTGCGACGGGCCCGGGAACGGCTCAAATCATCCCGGCCGCATTTCGTCGCCGCCAATCTCGTTCAGATGCCGTTTCGCGATGAATCGTTCGACTGCATCACCTGCGGGTACGTTCTGGAACACCTGCCGGATCCGACTCCGGGACTGCGGGAATTCGCCCGTGTGCTCAAACCAGGTGGAACCGTTCTGCTGCTGGCCACGGAAGATTCCCTCTCCGGACTGCTCACCAGCCAGACCTGGAAATGCCGGACATTTTCCCGCAGCGAACTGAAAACAGCCTGCCGCCAGGCCGGACTGACCTGGCACCAGGAACTGTGGTTCACTCGATTCCACGAACGCCTGCGGATGGGAGGAATTCTGGCCGAACTGGTGAAACCACAGACACCGCGTAAAAACACAGACTGTGAGCAGCCGGTGGAAACCCCGGAGACTCAGTCGTCCGGTGCATAGCGAACAGGATTCCAGTCCCAAGCCAGGTCGCAGAGCCGACTGAGGACGTCCGGATCGGCACTGCAGGCGATGATTCCCGGAAATCGCATCATTCCCGCACGGTCGTCCAGCCACAGTCCCGCATACCGCACCGATTCCCGTGTGTCGACGCGCACGGCATCTCCACCCAGAACCCGGGCGATGTGCATCGAAACGGGAAAATCGTAGATGTTGGGGGTGTGAATCAGGGAACCGGTGTAGTCTCCCGCAGCCATCAGGGGATAGATGCTGCCCTCCATTTCGTCGCTCGTTCGGCCCTGCAGACCGATCGCATCCACAGCCCGAGCCCGTTCGGCATCCCGGTCCTGAAAGCCGATGAGATACACGCCGCGGCCGGAACGCCGGAAGGTGTTCACATCGGGCAGGCCGTCCAGGACCTGACGGGCCGGCCGGCGCGTGTCATCCGGACCGCTGACGATGCGGCCGTTCCGGACTTCCGTCCAGGTTCCTGCGGGCCCCAGTTCCGGGGAATACACCAGGGAGTACCAAGGGGTGTTCGCATCGTGCAGGTGGACGATCATCGAGTAGCCATCGCCGGTCCGGTCGCGGAACTGTCTCGTGCCGTCCACCGGATCGATGGCAATGGCCAGATCGCCGTCTTCCGCAAACAGGGACATGTCTCCCGTGGTTTCTTCGCCTTCGATCCGACACGACCGAAAGACCGGATCCGCATCGCGCAGAGCGGCGACGATGAGTTCCTGGATGGACAGGTCGGCCAGAGTCAGGGCATCGGTGTTCGCATTCCCCGACGCTTTTCCCGCGATGGCAATGTCGAAGCGGCGCATCCGCCGTGCGATCGCTCCGCTCCACCGAAGAATCGACGGCAGTTCCCGGGCCAGCGCCTCAGCGATTTCCAGAATTTCAGACGGGGAAGTCATTCGTGTTTTTCCGATGGCACGTGGTGCGGCGGCAGGTCATTCCGGTTTCTGTCCATCGATGTCCAGGTCGAGTCGCGACAGAGCGGTTTTTTCCGATTTCCCGGACCGGACGCACCCAGCCAGCGGAACAGCCGTTCGGGCACATCGATTTCACAGACCTTCTGCAGCGCCTTCCACCCGGGAACGGCGTTGAGTTCCAGAACGTTGAGGCGGCCGCTGCTGTCGCGAATCAGATCGATTCCGCAAAACAGACAGCCGGTCACCCGTGCGGCCGCACGGGCCAGTTCCACGGCTTCCGCGGAAGGCGTCCACGGCGAACAGATGCCCGATTGCGCCGCATTGGTCCGGAATTCTCCCGGAGCGGCCGATCGATGCATGGCTCCCAGGACCTGGCCGTCCAGCAGGAGAATGCGGTAGTCGCCTCCGCCACCCCCAAGAAACCGCTGGACGCAGATCACAGCTCCCATCCGTTCCAGCGTGCGGAATACGCGCCAGGCCATTTCCGGGCTGTCCACCCGCAGCATGCCCCGCCCTTCGGACCCGAACAGGGGTTTCACCACCACGTCTCCACCGAATCGATCGTACAGTTCCAGAGCCGTGTCCGCATCTTCGCACACAGCCGTGTCCGGAACCGGCAGGGCCGCCTGGCAGAGTTTCTGAGTCGTCAGCCATTTGTCCACGGCACATTCGATGGCTCGCGGCGGATTCACGATGCGCACACCGGATGCTTCCAGGCCGTGCAGCAGGTCCATCCGCGTAATGACCTGCTCCAGAGATCCGGGCGGCATGGTTCGTACGAACACTGCATCGCAGGCTGCCAGATCGTACGTGTCGGACCGAAAGCGCGTTCCGTCGGGACCGGCCTGAGCGGTCAGGTCGGGGAACGTCAGAGGCGTCACATCGTGCCCCTGCTCCCGACCGGCCCGGCACAGCTGCCGCACATACCAGCTTCCGGCACTGCCCAGAACGGCGACACGCATCAGTCCAGACCACTCAGACCAAAGGACACCTGCAGCAGTTCCGGCAGACGACGTCCGTATTCGAACGTGCGGCCGGTTTTCAGGTTATGGAAGATGATCACGGCCGGACTGAACAGGTTCGGGTCGAGTCGGTAGAAGTCGTGGTCGGCTTCGGCGAAAAGCTCTTCAAACATCCGCCCGTGCGATGACGACGCACACGACGGAACATCCGGACCGATGGACGTGATGCAGTCGTCGTCGCAGTCGGTCCACAGAGTGACTTCGGCTCCATACAGGATCGCATCATTCGTGCGGCCGATTCCCTGCAGATCTGTTCGGGAAACCGGCGGCAGCGGACTGCTGCCGCCGGCGCTGATCAGGGTCTCCAGAGGAAACTTCAGTTCGTGAAGGCGGTGCAGAGCCGTTTCCACACTGCGGGCCACGATCTGCACCGTGCCGGCCGGAGAACGTGTCGGCGCGACCAGCAGCGTCAGATCCCGCTGCGGCCCGACCGCATCGTGAATCAGGTTCACGGCAGATTCCGAAGGCAGAATCCCGGATTCCAGCACCCCCACGGCATGGGAGGCTTCCTGGTCGGCGGCAGACGGAACCAGTTCCTGAATGAGTGGTTCCACGGCCGCCAGAACCCGCATGGGCCCGGACCCCATGGCGAAGAAATCATCGCTGGATATTTTCCAGCCCGCATACTGACTCAACAGACAGGCTTCGACCGGATGATCCGTGAACACCTGCACAGACGGCACCGGAAGATCAGAATCGGATGCCACCAGCCGGACATCGGCCAGGTCGGCCAGACACGTCCGGGCCAGCCACAGGCCGGCGGCCAGCCCGCCGCGTGCGTTCACGCCGAAATCAAGAATCGTCGCCCTGTCACTGTGGATGCTGTTACCGCGGATGCAGTCGATCCGCAGCTCGGCGGCCTGCACCGCGGCACGTTCTGCCAGCCGGGCGGCGCGATCATTCAGGAACACAGGACAGTTCGTCACGGGGTCAGTCTGCAGGACCTGTCTTCACGGTGGCACGGAGAATGGTGACGGGAGTCTGCGGGCGATCCTGCCCGTCCGTCGGGACACGGCCGATTTTCCTGACGACATCCAGACTTTCCTGGTCAGCGGTCCGACCGAAAGCCGTGTACTGGTTGTCCAGATACGAATGAGTGTCCAGGCAGATGAAAAACTGAGATCCCGCAGAGTTCGGATCGCTGGACCGGGCCATGGACAGCACGCCGGCTTCATGGGGCGTGCTGTTGAATTCCGCGTCGATCTGATAACCGGGACCGCCCGTTCCGGTTCCCAGAGGGCAGCCGCCCTGAATCATGAAGCCGTCGATCACCCGGTGAAATGTGAGATTGTCATAGAAACCGATCCGCGCCAGGGCGACGAAATTGGCACAGTGTCCGGGAGCCACGTCCGGAAGCAGGTCCAGACGGATCGTCCCATGATTCGTTTCCAGTTCCACCTGCCAGGAACCACTGGAAATGTCGATCTGTTCAAGGGCTTCCTGGACTTCTTTCCGACGATCCGACATCTCAGTTCCACTCCGGACACAGCAGGCGACCAGCTTCACAGGGCCATCCGATTCCGGAAGTCATCATTGTCACTGCCCCGAAAAACGCAACCGGGGCCCCCGGAAAAACTCCATGCCGGGCCACTGGTTCTCATTCACCGGCATCGCCAGCGCCCGGCCGGTAAAAACTGGCTGGCACCGGGCGGGATCGAGCCCGGCGCGGGCGGGGTTCCGGTTCCGTTGCCCGGATGATTTTTTCCGGTAATTTTGCAGCGAAGCGGAGAAGTTCGTCCGTGATGAGTCTGCAGGGAGCGTAGAAACAGAGCCAGCCGGAACGTTCTGCGCCGGCCTGACTGTCCTTTCGACTGCCGGGGAGCCAAAAGTCTGTGAAGCGGTTTCTTGCCATCGTCTGTCTGTGCGTGCTGTGGGAGGATGCGGTGATTGCCGCCGATCCTTCCGTCCGGGAAGGCACGCTGAATGTGTCCGTTGAACGAGCGTTTCCCGACCTGATCTTCGATCGTCCGGTGATCGTGACGCACGCCGGAGACGGGTCCGGTCGCATTTTCGTGGCCGAACAGAAAGGCATCATTCGGGTCTTCGAAAATGATCCGGATGCCGAAGAAACACTGGTTTTTCTGGACATCGATGAAAACTGCGTGTACCGCGACAACAAAAACGAAGAAGGCCTTCTGGGGCTGGCGTTTCATCCGCAGTATCGGAAGAACGGATTCTTTTATGTCTATTACACGACCGCGGATGCGGAATCGACGTCGGTGATTTCCCGCTTTTCCGTCCGGCCCGACGACCCGAACCGGGCGGATCCGGATTCGGAAGTGGAAATCATGCGGATCCGCCAGCCGTACTGGAATCACAACGGAGGGACGCTCGCATTCGGCCCGGACGGCATGCTCTACATCGCCCTGGGAGACGGAGGTTCCGGAGGCGATCCGCATGGCAACGGACAGAACCTGACCACCTGGCTGGGAGCCATCCTGCGGATTGATGTGGATCGTCGGGCAGACGGGAAGAACTATGCCATTCCGGCCGACAATCCGTTTGTGAAGACGACTGTTCCGTCCGGTCGCAGCGGAGATCGGGAGGTGCCGGCCGCTCCGGAAATTTACGCTTTCGGATTCCGCAACGTGTGGCGGATGGCCTTTGATCGCGAAACAGGCGATTTCTGGGCCGCCGACGTGGGGCAGAATCTGTGGGAAGAAATCAACATTGTTCGGGCCGGCGGCAATTACGGGTGGAATGTCCGTGAAGGAAAGCACTGGTACCGTCCGGAAGGGAACGACCAGCGCGACGATCTGATCGATCCGATCTGGGAATACCATCACGACACAGGCAAATCGATCACGGGAGGACTCGTGTACCGCGGCCGCCAGGTGCCGGAACTGATCGGACGATATGTGTATGCCGATTATGTCACCGGACTGCTGTGGGCCCTGGACTATGACCGACAGACCGGCCAGGTCCGGGCCAACGATGCGATTCCCGGGAAAAAACAGCCCGTGATGACCTTCGGGGAAGATGAACAGGGCGAAGTGTACTTCACCACGACCTTCGGACATCTGTATCGCTTTCGATCCTCCCCCGCACAGAACTGACAGATCACTGACAGAAACGGAAGTCCCATGTCACTGCTGCTGGAGAATGTTCGCAGGGCATACCGGAATCCGGACGGCACGGTCCTTCCGGTGCTGAACATTGAACGGTACGAACTGGGCCAGGGGGAACAGGCCGCCCTGGTGGGAGCCAGTGGCGGCGGAAAAACCACGCTTCTGAACGTGGTGTCGGGAATTCTCACGCCCCATTCCGGACGCGTGATCGTCAGCGGAACGGACATTTCCCGCCTGCCGGAAGTCGTGCGGGATCGATTTCGTGCAGAAAAGATCGGTTTCGTTTTCCAGACGTTCAATCTGCTGCCCGGACTGACGGCGCTGGAGAACGTGCTTCTGGGAATGACATTTTCGCGGAGCCGGCCTGATCGGGCGTTTGCCGAATCGCTGCTGGAACGAGTGGGTCTGAAGGACCGTCGCCATCACCGGCCCGGACGCCTGTCCGTCGGAGAACAGCAGCGCGTGTCGGTGGCCCGGGCCCTGGCCAACCGCCCTGCTCTGCTGCTGGCGGATGAACCGACAGCGAACGTGGATCCGGCCAACCAGGATCTCATCCTGCATCTCATTCGAGACACCTGTCGGGAACATCAGGTCACACTGCTGATGGTCACGCATGCCATGGAAGTGGCCGAACAGTTCGAACGCGTCGATCGGCTCCAGGATTTCAACCATCCACAGATCGCATCGGAGGCGACCGCATGAGTCTGATATCGATTGCCTGGAAAAGCATCCGTCAGCGGGGACTGGCCAGCGCACTGACGGCACTCAGTGTGGCCCTGGGGGTCATGATGATGGTCGTGGTGCTGGTGATCTCCGGCGCAGTGGACGCCGCTTTCAATCAGCGGACGATCGCCTACGATCTGATCGTGGGGCATCAGCGCGGAGGCGAACTGGCTCTGGTGCTCAGCGCGGTCTACCGGGTGCAGCCGGCCAGCGAAAACCTGCCGTATCTGTACTACCTGCAGCTTCGGGAAGACCGACGGGTCGTGTCGGCGGTGCCTCTGGCGTTCGGCGATGTCACGCAGGAAGGCCACTTTCCTCTGGTGGGGACCACGGACGAATACTTCCGGAACGATTACACGCCCGGTCGGAAATTCCGCATTCGCGGAAAGCGGATGAGTCATCATTTCGATGCCATCATCGGAGCCGAAGTGGCACGGCGCAACAACTGGGACATCGGATCGCAGTTCACGATCGTTCACGGTGGTGCCGACGGAACGCATGTGCACGACGAAAAATTCACGGTTGTCGCGGTCATGGAACGAACGGGAACTCCCAATGACCGCACGGTGTTCGTGAACATCGAAGGCTTCTATGCCATTGCCGGACACGAAACACCGCTGAACGAAGTCGAACAGCGGCTGAAGAATTTCTATGCCAGCGATCCGGAACGCCTGAAAACGGCTCTGGCCCAGATTGCCGCGGCCCGCGAACAGGAAGCAGCCGAAGCGGCCCACGACCACCATCACCACCATGCGATCCCGGACGCGGCCAAAGAAGTGACCGCCATCCTGATTCGCACACGGCCCGACGCCCTGTTCGATCCGATCAATCTGAGTGCGGAGCTGCGGGAAGGCTACCAGGCCATGGCCGTCAATCCCATGAAGCCGATTCGGCAGATCATGAATCAGCTTGTCGGCAGCGTCAAACAGGGCCTCATGGTACTCACGGCGATGATCATTCTGGTTTCCGGAGTCAGCATTTTCGTGAGCATTTACAACAGCATGTCCGACCGGCGCCGGGAAATCGGCATCATGCGGGCTCTGGGAGCCCGACGGACCAGCGTGTTCGGCATCATTCTGATGGAATCCGTCGTGCTGTGCGTGGGAGGCGGTCTTCTGGGGTGGCTGGCCGGACACGGACTGGCCGTCGCGGCAGCTCCCTATGTCACCGCGCGCACCGGACTGCTGCTGGATCCGTGGACGGTGGATACGCTGGAGTTCGTTCTGTTTCCCGTTCTCCTGCTGCTGGCCTCGGCCGTCGGTTTCCTGCCGGCCATGACGGCCTATCGCACCGACGTGGCCGACGCCCTGTCCGGCTGACCGCCGCAGCCCGGCAGACACCGCAGCAGACAACCAGACCCGGCCGTACACAGCCCCGACATCAGGGCCATGCGGACGGGATCACATGGTTCCGCCTGGCGGCTGCTGTGGGAATTCACGAAATCGGGCCGCGGAAGCAGCCCGGCCTGACAGCGACCGTTCGCCGCTGCGACCGGGACTCGAACGTCGCATCGACCCGATCCGCCTTCCTGCTGTCCGCCGTGTCTTGTGCTGCGACCTGTTCCCGATACCATCGCCTCCGGCGCCGCCTGTCGCAGCGCCGCATTTTTCTGCATCCTGAACCGTACCGACGGTGCCCCATGCTGCTGCCTGTCGTTCCTCGACGAATCGTCTGTCTGCCGGGACTTGGTTTTCTGTTCGCGCTGTGGGCGTCTGCAGCTGCGGCGGATACGGGACTGCTGCGGCTGCCACCTGACATGTCGAATGTCTGGCTGAGACACGTGGTGAAGCTGCCGGACCGCACGGCCGGCAGCAACAGCATCCTGTCTGTGGCCGGAAACGGTGTCGTGTCGGTTTATTTCAACGGACAGCAACTCACCCGCGGCCGTCGCCTGCCGCCGCAGACGGTTCTACGATTCGATGTGACCGCTCTGACCCGCACAGGCCCCAATGGACTGGCTTTGTCGGTGCATGCCGACCCGGACCAGGAAGCTGCCGTCGCGGTGTCCCTGACGGACGGCGACCGGAACGCGGCCGATCTTCGCAGCGGCTGGAAAATGAAGACCACCCCGCCGCCGGTCGGCTGGCAGCACACCGACTTCAATCCGCACGGCTGGACCGATGTGTCCACAGACGACACAACCCGAATGAACGCTGACGGGCTCACACAGGAAACCGTCACCTGGCGCCGACAGGCTCCGCCCGCCGGCTTCAGCGATCCGCTGGAACTGCGGGACGGTGACCACGTCGTCCTGCTGGGCGGCACGTTCATTGAGCGTGCCGCCCGGTATGGTCACCTGGAAACCGGCCTGAGTCTGTTTGCAGGCGACCGACACGTGACGTTTCGCAATCTCGGCTGGAGCGGCGATACGGTGTTCGCGGAATCCCGCGGAATCTTCCGGTCTCCTGCACACGGCTATCAGCAGCTCATTGAACATGTGCGGGCTGAAGAACCGACGGTGATTCTCATCTGCTACGGTCAGAATGAAGCAATGACCGACTCATCCCGCGCCGGCCGGCAGAAATTTCGGCAGGGCCTGCAGACGCTGCTGAACGATCTGAGCACAACCGGTGCCCGTTTTCTGCTGATGACGCCCCACCCGCTGCTGCCGGCACCGGATCCCATTCCCGACCCGGCACGGTTCAATCGGACTCTCGAAGACTTCGCCGTTCAGATCCGGGAACTGGCGAAAGAACAGAATGTATCCTTTGCAGACCTGTTTTCCGACTTTCCGCGTGCCCTGAGAACAGCGCATCGGTTTCTGCATCCGGACCGCCCGCTCCCGGATGATCTGGCGACCGCGTCTCTGCAGTGGACCGACAACGGCATGCATTTCAACGAAACCGGATACGCCTGCATGGCGGTCTTCGCAGCCACCCGCTGTTTCCATCGGTCCCTGCCGAACACCCGGATCCAGGTGCACCTGAAACAGACGACTGCCGACGCAGAAGCGGTCGGTGCCGCCATCCGGCAGGTGATGCGGCAGGACGACGGCACCGTGACGCTTCGGTTCCGGGCTTCAGCCGTTTCTCCGGCCCCCGTGAACGTGACGATCACCGGAACGCACCGCCCCTGCCGCATCGAACTGGAAACGGAAGAGGGAACGGTCCTGTGTTCCGCCGACACGGCCGGGCAGAACGACCCGGTCTCCGTCTGGCTGAAAGACCCGCGCTATGATGAGCTGCGGCGTCTGATCATCCGCAAAAACGAACTCTACTTTCACCGCTGGCGGCCGCAGAACATCACGTACCTGTATCTGTTTCGCAAACACGAACAGGGCAACAACGCGGCCGAAATCGCCATGTTCGATCCTCTGATCGCAGAACTCGAACAGCAGATTCACATCATGCGTCAGAGCCCGTGGCGAAAACTGACCCTGCGCCCGGCTGAGCCGACTCACTGACGGACTATTCCGAGCCGACAGGACCGGGGGGCGATCGGTACAGACAGCGTCCTTACCAAAGGACCATGCCCGCATGCAGCGGGAACACAGCCTTCGCAGCCCGGCACGCTCTATTCGGCTCCAATGCCCAGAAACCGCACGACGACATCCAGATACATGACGAACAGAAACAGGGAAATGATGAACAGCAGGCCGGCCGCATGCGCCCAGCCGATGAATTTCGGACTCGGTTTTCTGCGAGTGACTCCTTCCCAGATCAAAAACATCATGTGACCGCCGTCCAGAACCGGAATGGGCAAAAAGTTGAGCACCGCCAGGTTGATGCTCAGCAGACCCAGAAACCGCAGCAGCGGCGCGGCACCGCTGTCCGCGAACGCATAGCCCATACTGATGATGCCGACCGGACCGCTCAGTGCCCGGGCGGACAGGTCGCGGCGGATGAGCGATTTGAGTGTCAGGTAGAGCTGCACGATGGAACGGCGTGTTTCCCGAAGTCCCAGAGTCACGGCGTGAGCCGGAGAATCGGCCACGCGTTTTGCTGAAAGCTGTTCGAAGCCGCCGATCCCCCGGATCGGCATGAACCAGCCGTCTTCCGGCTGATCGGCCCGCAGCAGAACAGAAAACTCCTCTTCCTTTTCGCTGCGGTCGGCGATGAAGATCCGCACACTGCGGCCCGGAGCCCGCTGGCAGACGAAAAACACGTGTGCCCAGCAGGGACGTTCTTCCTTGTCCAGCTCGATGATGTATCGACCATCGCGGCGATCTCCCAGAGCATCCGCACCCACCTGTTCGTTCCATGGCAGCACCACGCGGACGATCCGCTGTCCGGGTTCCAGACGCCGCGGCCCGTCCTCCCCCTTCACAGAAACGGACGCGGCTTCGCTGCCTTCGAGAATTCTGGAGATCCGGTTCGTGATGCGGAACGCAGCCCCGATGGCCGGAATGGACAGCGGCGTGTTCAGCGTGGTCGGAAGCTCCGACCAGCCAGGGCGGTCTTCCGGGACCATTTCCAGCACCCGGGTTTCTTCGCCGGCCGCACCGCCCACCTGCCGCAGGACCGTCACTTTCACATTCTGCCCGGCTCGTTCAGCGAAATAATTCGGCAGCCGCAGCGGATCGATGTCCCGACTCACTTCCAGATCGTCCACACGAACAATCTTATCACCGGCCAGCAGTCCCTGACGTTCGGCCACGGACCCGCGCCGCACCGACTGCACGGCTCCGATGTGCATCCAGAAACCCAGCGATCGCATGGCCGCCGGGGGAACCGTGATGTCCGTTCGAACCGGTTCTGCCGTCTGAACCGAACCGGGCGGCTTTCGTTCGACTGTGTAGACCAGTTCGTCCGCCGCATGCCGCGCCGTGAATTCCGACAGTTCCGGCCAGGTGCGGACCGGAGTTCCGTTGAGTGCCGCAATGGTGTCTCCCGGAAGAAACGGTTCGCTGGCCCGGGACGCCGGCAGCCCCGGCAGCATGATCACCCCCGGTTTGTCGGCTCGTTCCGAAATCGTCAGGGACAGGCCGGGGCTGACGCCGATTTCTCTCATCTGCGAACCGCGGCGCGGCGTGACAGCCGTCTGAAACTTCTCACCGGCGGCCGTCGTCCCCTGAATGGTCAGATCTCCGGTCGACAGCACGATCGCCTGATGCACGTCGATGAAACTCTGAATTTCCTCCCCGTTGATCGCTTCGATCCGATCACCCGGACGCAGCCCGGCTTCCCAGGCGGGCGATCCGGACAGCACCGACCCGACAACCGGCTGCAGCTCTTCCAGGCCCAGCCCGAATGCCCAGGCATAAAACCCGAACCCGGTGATGACATTCATGATCACACCGGCGGAAATGATGAGCATCCTTTGCCAGACTTTGCGGGAGGAATAGGCCCGCGGATTTTCCGCGATTTCCTCACTGGTCATCTGACTGGGATCCATATCGTCCTGGCCGAGCATTTTGACATAGCCGCCCAGGGGCAGAGCCGACAGAGCGTATTCGGTTTCCCCCTTCTGGCGACTCCACAGAATCGGACCGATGCCGATGCTGAAACGCTCCACGTGAACATTGCACCATTTCGCCACGGCGAAATGCCCCAGTTCGTGGAAAAAGATCACCAGCCCCAGTCCCAGAACGACCATCAGCGCATTGGCGATGCTGCCGAAGATGGTTTCTGCAGCCAGGGTCACGATCACAGATTCACTCATGATGTCCAATTGCGTGCTTCCTTCCGCGCCCACGCATCCAGATTCAGCAGGGTTTCCAGAGTCGGGTGCGCCTCGTAGTCGTGGTGATGCAGTACATCTTTGCACAACGGAGCGATTTGATCGAACCGGATTTCCCCTTCCAGGAATCGGGCCACGGCGATCTCATCCGCCGCATTCAGCACGGCCCCGCAGGTCCCGCCGCGTTCAGCCGCTTCGAAGCCAAGCTGCAGAGCCGGAAACGCGACAGGATCAGGGGGTTCGAACTGCAGCGTCATCGGCTGCTGCCAGTCTGTGTCCGGACAGGGACATTCATGCCGTTCCGGAAATGTCAGGGCATACTGGATGGGCAGCCGCATGTCGGGCGGCGACATCTGAGCGATCACGGATCCGTCGGTGTACTCGACGAAAGAATGCACCCACGATTCCGGATGCACGACCACGGCGATCTGATCGGCTGACACATCGAACAGCCAGCGGGCTTCGATGATTTCCAGCGCCTTGTTCATCATGGTGGCCGAATCGATCGTGATGCGGCGGCCCATCTCCCAGACCGGGTGCTGCAGAGCCATGTCCGGCGTCACGGATGCCATCTGCTGAGACGTCCATCCCCGAAAGGGTCCGCCGCTGGCCGTCAGGACGATCCGGCGGACATCCTGGCGGCGTCCGGCCTGCAGCGCCTGAAAGACGGCGCTGTGTTCGCTGTCGATCGGCAGCAGCCGGGCGCCGGTTTCCGCCGCGCGGCGGGTGATGAGCGGACCGGCCATGACAAGCGATTCCTTATTGGCAATCGCCGTCCGTTTTCCGGCATCCACGGCCGCCAGCGTGGGGCCCAGCCCGGCCGCTCCGACAATCGCAGAAACCACCACGTCCACGTCGCCGCGGCGAATCCGTGTTTCCGCCGCCTCCAGTCCGCGCAGCAGCTCGGTCCCTTCGAAATCCTCAGCCCGTCCGTCGCTGACGCTGCCACTGAGCACAGCCCAGTCGGGGCGAAATTCGCGAGCCTGCCGGGCCAGAAGACGGCTGCTGCGGTGGGCCGAGAGCCCCGCGATGCGCATGCGGCCGGCGTGCTGACGCACCACCTCCAGACAGCGCGTGCCCACAGATCCCGTCGATCCCAGGACTGCTATCGACTGAACTTCCATCAGGACTCCGGTCGTTTTCGTCCGGGCCGCGGCAGCCGCCGGCTGCCTGACAAACGGCACAACATACAATGACACAACAACTTACAAATCACCTTTCGAGTCTCACCTGAAACGATCGGGACGAGAAATCCGGCATTCCTTCGCCGTGAAAACCCGTGGAAACCGCCTGCCACTTCAGCCCTGCTGCGCAGCAGCCGTCTTGCGTCTGCGACACCGCACCCGAAATCCGCCACCATCCGCGAATCGAACGCAACCGACCGTATCACAACATTTTGCGCAGGCTGCCGAACGGCGAACACGGATGCCAGGAATCGAGAAGTTCCCGGGTGCCTGCTTGCGAATTGCCCTCAGGATGCCTACGGTGAACGCCCGTCTGATGCTTGTCATCCACAGTTCAGATGAGAAAATACTGAATTCCGGAGGCAGGCGGTATCCCGTCCGTATTTCGTTTTCTCATTCCGAGCGGTTTCTGACGACTCCGCTCATGCGGTGATGAAGATCAGCCGTTTCACAGTCTCGATCTCTTCATATCCCGAAGGCCGGGCCTCGTCCGGACAGGCCTTCGTGAAGAGAGTGCCCTGTGGTTCGGCGCGACGGGGGTCTGGGTCCGTGTTCGGACCGTCGGTCCACCGTTTCGAGTGGTCTCGACGTCCGGTCATACCGGATTCCCGGAGTCGGTCACGCGACGTCCGGGATCCGACGAAAACCACCAGACGAACCGGATGTCCCGCTGTGCGGTCTGCAGACGGAAACGGCATTCGCAGTTCGAAACGGCATCCATCGGTTCTCTGACCGGCCCGTTTCCCGAACGGTCAGACCCGATTCACAGTGCTCAGGACGACCCTGACGCTCTCCGTCCCGCCCGAGACGAAGCCGGTGCAGGATGGCGTTCGCTGTCCTGACAGCGGCACGGGGCGATGAAACAGGAAGTAAGAAATCACATGACGAACGATCTTCGAGGCAACCCATATCCGGCCGTGCACAGGGCTCCCTTCGGTGCCCCGCAGGCACAGGGGCTGTACGACCCCGCCTGGGAACACGACAACTGCGGCGTCGGTTTCATTGCGCACATCAAGGGCCGGCGCAGCCGTTCCATCATCACGGATGCCGACCGCATTCTGCGGCACATGGATCATCGCGGCGCCTGCGGCTGTGAGGAAAACACGGGTGACGGAGCCGGCATGCTGACAGCGCTGCCCACGGATTTTCTGAAACGGGTGGCCCTGGAAGACATGGACGTGGAACTGCCGAAATCCGGACGCTACGGGGCGGGAATCGTGTTTCTTCCCCAGAATCCCAGGGAACGGCGCATCTGCAAAGAAACGGTGGAACAGATCATCGCCGAACAGGGACAGACACTGCTCGGCTGGCGTGACGTTCCCGTGGATTTCGAAGGCGCCGACGTCGGCGTCACGGCCCGTGCGTGCGCTCCTTTCATGCAGATGCTGTTCGTGGGCGCCGCAGAAGGCATCGATCAGGAAGCTCTGGAGCGGCAGCTGTTCGTCATCCGCAAGGTGGCCAGTCACCGGCTGCGGAACAGCGATCTGACGGAAGCTCTGCAGTTTTATATCTGTTCGCTGTCGACGAAAGTCATCGTCTACAAAGGCATGCTCACGTCGCATCAGGTTCTGAAGTTCTTCAAAGACCTGCAGGCGGAAGACTACACGAGTCACCTGGCGATGGTGCACAGCCGTTTCGCCACCAACACGTTTCCGAGCTGGGATCGGGCGCAGCCGCTGCGGTTCATGTCGCACAACGGCGAAATCAATACGCTCAAAGGCAACAGCAACTGGATGTTCGCCCGCCAGGGCATGATGCGCAGCGACCTGTTCGGCGACGATCTGCAGAAGCTGTTCCCCATCGTGGAACCGCACACATCGGATTCCGGCTGTTTCGACAACGCCATGGAAATGCTGTACCACAGCGGCCGCACGCTTCAGGAAGTCGTCATGATGATGATTCCGGAAGCGTGGCAGAACCACCCGTCCATGCCGGAAGACAAACGGGCCTTCTACGAATACTACTCCGCCCTGCAGGAGCCCTGGGACGGACCGGCATCCGTTTCCTTCACCGACGGGAAATACATCGGCGCGACTCTGGACCGCAACGGGCTGCGCCCCAGTCGCTTTTACGTCACCAAAGACGACCGGGTCATCATGGCCAGCGAAGTGGGCGTGCTGGATATCGAACCGGAAAACATTGTGCGCAAGGGACGTCTGCAGCCGGGCCGCATGTTTCTGGTCGATTTCGAACAGGGCCGCATCATCGACGACAGCGAACTCAAAGCCGATGTCGCCTCCCGCCGGCCCTACCGTCAGTGGCTGGAGGAACAGCGGATTCTGTCGGACGACCTGCCGCCGGGCAGGAAACCTCGGTACTACGAAAACCAGGATCTCATCAACCGCATGAAGGCGTTCGGATACACCACCGAAACGCTCGACTTCATGCTCATTCCTCTGCTGCACGCCAAAAAGGATCCCATCGGCTCGATGGGCAACGATGCGGCGCTGGCCTGTCTGAGCGACCAGCCGCGGATGCTGTACGATTATTTTCGGCAGCTGTTCGCGCAGGTGACCAATCCCGCCATCGATTCGATTCGGGAAGAAATCATCATGTCGCTGGAATGCTACATCGGACCGGAAGGCAATCTGCTGGATACGACCGCCGAGCAGTGTCACCGTCTGGCGGTTCCTCACCCGATTCTCAGCAATCAGCAGCTGGCCGATCTGAAGGACATGGATTACCGGGGCTGGAAATCCCGCGTGATCGACATCACCTGGGACCGCAGCGAAGGCCCGGACGGCCTGAAGCCGGCTCTGGAACGCATCTGTGAGGAATCCCGGCAGGCCATTCGCGACGGATACAGTCTGATCATCCTCTCCGATCGGGCCGTGGGCCCCGATCGGGTTCCTGTCAGCTCCCTGCTGGCCACCGGAGCCGTTCATCATCACCTGGTCCGGCACGAAGAACGCACCCGCATCGGCATCGTGGTGGAATCCGGCGAAGCGAGGGAAGTCCATCATTTCTGCCTGCTGATCGGTTACGGAGCGGACGCGGTGAACCCGTACCTGGCCCTGTATGCTCTGCGTCAGGCCCGGGAAGACGGCCGCCTGCCCGAAGACTTCACCGATCAGAAAATCGTCCAGCTTTACCGGGAAGGCGTGGCCAAGGGCATGCTGAAGGTCATGGCCAAAATGGGCATCAGCACTCTGGCCAGCTACAAAGGTGCTCAGATCTTCGAAGCCGTGGGGCTCAGTCAGGAAGTGATCGACCTGGCATTCGCCGGAACCGCCAGCCGGATCAGCGGAGTCGGTTTCGACGTGCTGGCTCAGGAAACGCTCATGCGGCACCACCTGGGCTATCCGGACAACCCCGACAGTGAATCACCGCTGCTGCCCAATCCGGGCCTGTTCCACTGGCGGCGCAACGGAGAAAAGCACGCCTGGAATCCGCACACGATCGGCCGGATCCAGCAGGCCGCCCGCACCGGCGACCGCACCGCCTATCGCGACTTCAGCGAACTGGTCAACCGGGAAACCACACGGGCCTGCCATCTGCGGGGCCTGCTGAAGTTCCGGGAATCCACCCCGATTCCTCTCAGCGAAGTCGAACCGGCCAGCGAAATCGTGAAGCGGTTCTGCACCGGCGCGATGAGCTTCGGATCGATTTCCGCCGAAGCCCATGAAACGCTGGCGATCGCCATGAATCGTCTGGGAGGCAAAAGCAACACCGGAGAAGGCGGTGAAAAGTACGAACGCTTTGAGCCGATGGAAAACGGCGACAGCAAACGATCGGCCATCAAACAGGTGGCCAGCGGCCGTTTCGGAGTGACGAGCTGGTATCTGACCAACGCCGATGAGCTGCAGATCAAGATTTCTCAGGGAGCCAAGCCGGGCGAAGGCGGCGAACTGCCGGGCCACAAGGTGGATGACGTGATCGCCGGCACACGGCTTTCCACACGCGGTGTGGGCCTGATCAGTCCGCCTCCGCACCACGACATCTATTCCATCGAAGACCTCGCTCAGCTCATCTTCGATCTCAAGAATGCCAATCGCCGGGCCCGCATCAGCGTCAAGCTGGTTTCCGAAGTGGGCGTGGGCACGATTGCCGCGGGCGTCGCCAAAGGGCACGCCGACAACATTCTCATTTCCGGCAGCGAAGGAGGCACCGGAGCGTCACCGCTGACCAGCATCAAACATGCGGGCCTGCCGTGGGAACTGGGCATCGCGGAAACCCATCAGACACTCGTGCTGAATGATCTGCGCAGCCGTGTGCGGCTTCAGACCGACGGGCAGCTGAAAACCGGCCGCGACGTGGTGATCGCCACTCTGCTGGGAGCCGAAGAATACGGTTTCAGCACGGCCCCGCTGATCACGATGGGCTGCATCATGATGAGAAAGTGTCACCTGAACACGTGCCCGGTCGGCATCGCCACCCAGGACCCGGATCTCCGAAAGAAATTCCACGGCAAGCCGGAACACGTCGTGAATTATCTGTTCATGGTGGCCGAAGAAACACGGGAAATCATGGCCCGGCTGGGATTCCGCACGATCGATGAAATGGTGGGCCGCAGCGACATGCTGGAACTGGACCAGGACATCGCTCACTGGAAAGCCCGCAGCATCGATCTGTCCGCCATTCTCACGCCCGCTTCGAAACCTCACCCGGACGTGGAAACGTACTGCACCATCGATCAGAAGCATGGTCTGGAAGATGTCCGCGACATGGAACTGCTGGAAAAATGCCGGCGGGCTCTGAAATCCGGCAGTCCGGTCAGCGTGGACACGCACATTCAGAATATCGACCGGGCCTTCGGCACGATTCTGAGTAATGAAGTGAGCCGGGCATACGGAGCCGACGGGCTGCCGGACGACACGATCCACATCAAGGCCAACGGATCGGCCGGTCAGAGCATCGGTGCCTGGCTGACCCGCGGAATCACGATCGAAGTGGAAGGAGACGCCAACGATTATGTCGGCAAGGGACTTTCCGGAGGACGCCTGATCATCTATCCGCCGAAGAATGCGGACTTCACGGCGGAAGACAACGTGATCATCGGCAACGTGGCGCTGTACGGAGCGACCAGCGGCGAAGCCTACTTCCGCGGCATCGCCGCCGAACGGTTCTGCGTCCGCAACTCCGGTGCCTGGGCGGTGATCGAAGGAGTGGGCGATCACGGCTGCGAATACATGACCGGCGGCCGGGCCGTCATTCTGGGACCGACCGGACGGAATTTCGCCGCCGGGATGTCGGGGGGAATCGCCTACGTCTACGACCCGCACGATCGCTTCCTGATCAACTGCAATCTGGAACTGGTGGAACTGGAAGACGTCACGGAAGAACAGGACATCGACGAACTCAAACGCATGATCTCCAGCCATCAGCGTTACACGGGCAGCGAAGTCGCCAACCGGATTCTCAACGACTGGGACACGGCGCTGAACTGTTTTGTAAAGGTGATGCCGGTCGACTACAGGCGGGCTCTGAAGGAACTGGCAGAAGAAAAAGCCGGAGCCGTTTAGGCGGAGCACCAGGTCGGCTCCGGACGTCATGGCCGCCGGGCCGCCGACCGGAATGCCGCAGTCCCACGCATCTCCGAACGGACACTTCCCACAACGAAAGACCGATTCATGGGCAAGCCCACCGGCTTCAAGGAAATCGAACGACAGGTTCCTGCCGACCGGGATCCTCTGCTGAGAATTCTGGACTGGAACGAATTCCACAATCCCATGTCAGAAGACGCCCTGCGCAATCAGGGCGCCCGCTGCATGGACTGCGGAGTCCCGTTCTGTCACACAGGGGACCTCATGGCCAACATGGCTTCCGGCTGCCCCATCAACAATCTCATCCCGGAATGGAACGATCTGGTGTGGCGGGGCCGCTGGCGCGACGCCCTGGACCGGCTGCATCTGACGAACAATTTTCCGGAATTCACCGGCCGGGTCTGCCCGGCTCCCTGCGAAGGATCCTGCTGTCTGGGTGTCATCGAACCGCCGGTCACCATCAAGAACATCGAATGTGCCATCGTCGACCGCGGTTTTGACGAAGGCTGGATCGTCCCGCATCCGCCCCGCGTGAGAACCGGAAAGAAAGTGGCCGTGGTGGGATCCGGACCGGCCGGGCTGGCCTGCGCCGCGCAGCTCAACCAGGCGGGCCACCTGGTGACCGTCTACGAACGGGATGACCGCGTCGGCGGACTGCTCATGTACGGCATCCCCAACATGAAACTCGATAAGAAACAGGTCGTGGAACGCCGCGTCCGGCTGCTGGAAGAAGAAGGCATTACGTTCATCACGAATACGGAAATCGGCCGTGACATTCCGGGCGATCGACTGAAATCGGAATTCGACGCCGTCGTCCTGTGTACCGGATCGACACGACCGCGCGATCTGCCCATCCCCGGCCGTGAACTGAAGGGCATTCATTTCGCCATGGATTTTCTGCGGCCGAACACCCGCAGCCTGCTCGATTCCGGCCACGAAGACGGACAGTACATCAGTGCCAAAGACAGGCATGTGGTGGTCATCGGTGGAGGCGACACGGGGACGGACTGCCTGGGAACATCTCTGCGTCACGGCTGTCGCAGTCTCGTGAATTTCGAAATCGTCGAACGGCCACCGTCCGAACGCCCGGACAACAATCCCTGGCCGCAGTGGCCTCGTATTTTTCGAGTCGACTACGGGCATGAAGAAGCGGCCGCAAAATTCGGAAGCGATCCACGAGAATTCTGCGTGCAGACGCTGGAATTTCTGGGAGACGATTCCGGGCACGTGCGGGCCGTGCGGACCTGTCAGGTGGACTGGGGCCAGGTGACCGAAGGCGGCCCCCCGTTTTCTCCCATTCCCGGTACGGAAAAGGAATATCCGGCTGAACTGGTGCTGCTGGCCATGGGATTTCTGGGCCCGGAACACGGCCCCGCCGAACAGCTGGGCGTCGATATTCGCGAAGGCCGGGGCGGCATGTCGTGGTTCACCGCTGAACACGATGTCTACACGACCAGCGCAGAAGGCGTGTTTGCCGCCGGAGACTGCCGGCGAGGACAGAGTCTGGTGGTGTGGGCCATCAATGAAGGACGAGGCGCCGCACGGGAAGTCGACCGCTGGCTCATGGGATCCACCGACCTCCCGTAAACCGAACGCCGGCCGACACCGATCGGCAGATTCTGCCGGTTGAAATCCCTCAGGCTTCTACCGGCAGCGCAACTGGCCGCGGGCATGCCTGGGCCCGTCCGACCGGCCAATCCGCGTCAGATCCCAGGACGCGTGGTAGAAACGGTTGGCCCAGGGGCGGCGGTCCGCCACGTCGTCCACATGATCGCTCCAGCTTTCCGTCACGTGCTTCAGCGGATCCACGTGGCATCCGGCGCACACAACGAATGCCGCGACCGCGGTGACTGTGCAGCAGACGAAGCGCAACGCATTTCCCTCCTGGAAACCGGATTCTCCGCTTGGACAGACCCCAGGCGGACGTCTCCGGTCCGTCTTATCGGCATCCTCGCTGCAGCCGCTCAGACAGGAACCGTTTTCACTGCCGAAATCGCTGCATTCTTCCGATTCGTTCCGGTCACGCTGACCACGCAGTTCAGGAGAACCGGACCGCCCTGCCCGGATTCGGCAGAACCGGACCGATGCCTCACACTGAGCCACGGACATCATGGTTGCAGCAGGACACGCTCCGGATCAGACTGTTTTGTCCCGGCGGATCCGCCCCGCCCCGGCTGTTTCCGCCTCCCCTCCTGAACCTCCCGAACGTCAACGGACCCTCTGCCATGCGTGCCGTGTCTGTGCTGACTGTCACCCTGATTCTGATTTCCTCAGGTTTCGCCGACACCCCGTCCCTTGACCTGACGCTGCGTTATCAGCGCGAAACGGCTGCCGGCAGCGGCCGCTTCCATCGACTCACCCGCAGCGAACAGTGGAAACCTGCAGAAACCGCCATCATCGTCTGCGATGTGTGGGATCTGCATCACTGTTATCGCGCCGTGCAGCGGCTGGAAGAACTCGTCCCGCGGCTGAACCAGGTTCTGCACGCGGCACGGCGGCTGGGAATCACCGTGATTCACGCCCCCAGCGACTGCATGGACGCCTATGCCGATCACCCGGCCCGACAGCGGGCCCGACAGGCTCCACAGGCCGATTTCGTACCGCGCGACATCGATCAGTGGTGTTCGGTCCTTCCGGCCGAACGCCGCTTCGTCTACCCGATCGATCAGTCGGACGGAGGCGAAGACGACACGGAAGAAGAACACGCCCGCTGGGTCGAACACCTGCGCCGCCTCGGCCGCCGGCCGGAAGCCCCCTGGAAGGCACAGCACAGCGGCATCGAAATCGACGCCGCCCGTGATTTCCTTTCCGATCGGGGCAGCGAGATCTGGAACGTGCTCCAGGCCGGCGGAATTCGCAACGTCATCCTCACGGGCGTCCACACAAATATGTGTGTCCTGGGTCGGCCGTTCGGTCTGCGGCAGATGGCCCGCAACGGAATGAACGTGGTGCTCATGAGAGACCTGACGGACACCATGTACAACCCGCAGCAATGGCCCTTCGTCAGCCATTTCACCGGTACTGACCTGATCGTGTCCCACATCGAACGGTGTGTCTGCCCGACAATCACCAGCGATCAGCTTCTCGGCGGCACGCCCTTTCGGTTTTCCGATGACCGCAGACCGCATCTGGTGATGCTGCTTGCCGAAGACGAATACCACACGGTGCGCACCCTGCCGGAATTCGCGATGTCTCATCTGGGCCGCGATTTTCGCGTCTCCACGGTTTTCGCCGACAGTCGAAACCGGAATGACCTTCCGGGCATCGACGTGGTGGACGAAGCCGACGTGCTGCTCATCAGCGTGCGGCGGCGCGTTCTGCCGCCGGAACAGCTGCAGCGGATTCGCAGTCACGTGGCCGCGGGCAGACCGGTTGTCGGAATCCGCACAGCCAGCCATGCGTTCTGTCTGCGGAGCCAGGATCCACCGGAAGGCCACGACGCCTGGCCGGAATTCGACGCTCAGGTCTTCGGCGGCAGTTATCACGGACATCATGACAACGACCTGCAGGCCATCGTCCGAATCACCGACTCCGGTCATCCCGTCACGTCCGGTCTGTCGCCGCAGGAGATCCCGATGGGAGGATCCCTGTATCTCACGTCGCCTCTGGCGGACGGCACCCAGGTCCTGACCATCGGTGTTGCCGAAGGGCAGCCACCCGAACCGGTTTCCTGGA
Source organism: Planctomycetaceae bacterium (assembly GCA_015485495.1). Lineage (GTDB taxonomy): Bacteria > Planctomycetota > Planctomycetia > Planctomycetales > Planctomycetaceae > S139-18. Next base: position 15,768 of record WFTL01000024.1, on the reverse strand, counting down.
CCTTTCAGCGGAAAGACGGCGGCCGATCGTTCTACACGTCGATGGGACACGAAGACGATTTTCGTCAGGATCGTTTTCGCGAACTTCTTTATCGAGGGATCTGCTGGGCAGCCGGCATCACGCCCGTGGACGTCGCGGACCGCGGAACACGGCCCGCGAAAACGGCCGTATCCTCCACAGACCACTGGATGCGTCAGCCCGTTCCGTCTTCAGCGAACATCCGGCCGGCGGCTTCGGCGGATGCCGATCCGGAAACCCGCCTCTGGCTGCGCTGTGCCGTTCGGCTGCCCCGGAAAGAATGCGTCAGCGCCGAAGGCACGCTACCGGAACTTCAGGTCCCCTGCGGTTCCCGTGACATGTCCGCCTGGATGGACGGCACCGGCCTGAATCGCCTGCCGCAGACTTCCCCGGGCATCTGTCAGTTTCAGATGCTGCAGCCGCAGACGGCCGATGTGTGTCTGCTGGTTCTTTGCGGACCGGCCGGGTGGCTGACACCCCGGACACAGCCGCCGGTTGTCCGCTGCGGGACGACCGAACTGTCTCTGGAAGGTTTCTGGCAGTCCCGCACCGGTTCCGGAGACCGTTTTTCATCCATGCCGCTGCCGGCGAAGTTCGGGATCTGCCCGGAAATCGTTTTCGAACCGGAAGAACCGCTGTGGACGGCCCGGGCACTGACGATGCCCGGAGCATTCACGCCGGGAATCGAAGGTCCGGCCTGTGATCGGAACGGGCACCTGTTCGCCGTGAATTTCGACCGCCAGGGAACGATCGGCCGTGTCACACCGGATGGATCTGCTGAGATCTTCGTGCACCTGCCGGCAGGAAGCACCGGCAACGGAATCCGGTTCGCGCCGGATGGAACGTTCTTCGTGGCCGATTACACCGGACATCAGGTGCTGCAGGTCGACCCGAACACGCGACGCGTTTCCGTTCTGGCCCGTAACGATCAGATGAACCAGCCCAACGATCTGGCCATCGCCCCGGACGGCACTCTGTATGCCAGCGACCCGAACTGGGATGACGGCACCGGACAGTTGTGGAGAATCGACCCGGACGGCACGACGACCCGGCTGGCAGCCGACATGGGAACCACGAACGGAATCGATATCAGTCCGGACGGAACAACCCTGTATGTCAACGAATCCGTCCAGCGCAATGTGTGGGCATTCACAATCACCCCGCAGCGTACTCTGACCGATAAGCGGCTCATCCGCCGTTTTTCCGATCACGGTTTCGACGGGATGCGCTGCGATGTCGACGGGAATCTGTACATCACCCGCTACGGGGCCGGCACGGTGGTCAAAATGACGCCGGACGGCGTGATTCTGAAAACGATTGCTCTTCCCGGACGACGGCCGTCGAATCTGTGTTTCGGAGGCTCCGACGGACGGACCGTTTATGTGACTCTGGTCGACAGCGCTCAGGTGGTCTGTTTCCGAACGGACCGTCCCGGACGTTCCTGGGCGGAACAGCAGACCCGCTGACACCAGCCGCTGCACCGCTTCCGAAAGCAACCCGGCGCTCACGAATTCCTGACGCGCTTCCGGGACATCATTCGCTGGTAGAGCATGACGGAAAGGCAGACAGTGACGAAAATGAGATTGCCGTAGAACATCACACTTCGGCCTGTCATGGCGGGCGGGGCGGGCCTTGGCGGCACGGGAATAACCTGATTCTTTTTCCCGCGTTCGAACAATTCCGTAAAGATCATTTTGTCTTCGTACACATCCCCCTTCACCATGAAACCTTCCGGAACATGGTACTCGAACACTTCCTGGGGAATCACGGTCTCCCGATCCACCGCCAGAATCTCGAACTCGTCCCATTCATGAAAACCGTCGTCGTGATACTTGTCCTCGCGGTAGAACCACGGGAACCCTTCTTCATCGAACTGACTCGCGGTCGCCCGGAACATGAGCTCCCCACTGCGGGGGTGAAAGACATCGGACTGCAGAACTCGCCAGGGAGGATCCACGGCAACAAAGACCGCGGAAAGCAGCGTTGCCGAGAACAACAAAGGTATCGAGGAGGTTTCATACAGCCGGAACCGATACACGCGCGTTCCCTTCAGCGTTGTCTGATCGACGTCGATTTTCAAACGCGGATTTTCTCCGCGACACAGTTCGTCGACCTTCCTGTCGTTCCGAATCACCTCGTCGCCCTGCACATCACCGGTCGCCGCTCGGATCTGAATAATGGGCGTCTGCCCGATGGAACCGATTTTCCACAACTGTTCCTGGTACCACATCGGCTTTCGGCTGTCGAGATAGCGTGTCGCGGATTTCGCTCCGTAATGGTAGACGATGTTTTCGTACACACCGGACTCCATGAATCCGCTGTGGATGTACGACACATTGAATTCTGTGCTTTCATCGATTGGTTCGTGCCACTGCAGCACATCATCCAGTCGGTAAAACTCACCCTGCGCCCGCACTCGCTGCTTCCTGATCCGCGGTTCCCTCTGGGCCCGCAGTGTCCGCTCCAGCTCCCGTTCGAAAAACTTCTGAAACTCGTTGGGATCAAGGAACTGCTTTCTCTGCGGCTCGTAGGTTTCCTGCAAATTCCTGATCACTTCGTCGTCAGAGCGAGGTCGAACACGCTTTTTTCTCATGAACGTCATATCCAGAGAACGGGGAGGTTCCTCCCAGGCATGATCGACGAGTTCACGAATCCTTTCGGGCGCGCCGGCAGCCACCGTCGAAACTGAGTTCGACGCGGCACCAGCAGCTGTCATCAGGATCACTGCGAACAGAGGGCGATATCCAGGCATTCGTTCCGTTCCTCCCGCAGGCTGCATGTCCACCGGAACTGCGGTCCGACACCAGTCCCTGCAGATACATGTCTGTTAAATCAGCTGCCGGTTCCGGTACATGTCCCGCCGACACTGTCGACAACGTAGGCCATCACATCGGTTGCGCCGGACGGATCTTCGACGCAGGTTTGAATCAAGCAGTCTACTCCACAGGCGAATCCGGAACTGGACAGACAGCCGATGCACACTGCAACACCAACTCCAGTGGCAACTCCCGCGCAAGTGAGTGTACACGTTGTAACAAGTGCGGTACAGCCCAACAGGGCCTTCCAATCGATGCGCATCGTGCAGTTGTTGGTTGTCCCTACCGACCGGATTGAACCCGCAACTGTGTCGTATCCCTGTTCTCCCTGAATCGCACCGCGGACGGTGACATGCCATTCCGTCCTCCTCCCTCGATACGCGCACGCATTGGACGCACATAAGCATGGTTCTTTCACAGCAGGCACGGTATAGTTCACAACGCAGGAGTACGCAGGCTGCAGCTGCGAAACGAACACCATCACTGCACAGATGTGCTTAAAAAGGGAGCTGCTGAAGGTCGCACGTGTAAACGGAGAAGGACGCATGATGATCTCCTTTATTGAACCGGTGAAGAACTTCGCGCTGGGACAGCGTCGTGGCAGGTGCTCGCGTCTGGTGTGAGGTACGCTGAGCGGGATGCCAGAAGAAGGATCATCGCTGCCACCACATCGAATACAAGCGCGTGGTACGATGACCATAACCATGATGGGGCCCGAAGACTGACAGCTCCGAAGCATTCGCACTGAGACTCCCCTAAGTACAACTGGCGTGCGGCAAACACGGCCAGAACAACGAACAGGCAACCGGCAACGATCGATGCACTCCGGCGTCGCCAGCCCGTGATCAGCCACAGTCCGACGATGATTTCCACCTGGGCGGCTGCTGTGACCAGGGAATCGGGCAACGCGTGGGCCTGGAACAGCGTGGAAACTCCAGTGCCCGGAAGTTTGGCGAATCCGGCCGATAAAAGTACACCGCCAGCGAAACGCGCAAATGCTGAGGAAATCCTCGTGATTGCCGGCCGACGTGTAAGCACTCGTCAGTTCCTTATGGGTAAGGCAATGAACTGTTGTTCATCATAGTGCTGTACGGCTCGTTGTTTGAGCAGTACAGATGTCCAGTGCTGTCAAACAATCCGCGCGCACTCTCTGGGCCCGGCGCGCACTTCGGGCAGTTGGTGCATTATCGATGGCAAATCGTCCTGATCTCGTGCGGCCTTCTGTGAAGCCCGTTTTCCGAGTTTCACACAGGAGTTCCTGTGGCCAGAATCCGCTCCACCGAACCTGTCGAAATCGTTGTCCGCTTCGAATCGCTGGAGGATCTGCGGTTTTCCGTCAGTCGGCACGACCGGCGGATCAGTGCCCGGCTGACAGAGGCGAGAATCACTCCGGCCCAGACGGTCCGGAGGCTGTATGTGACATACCGGAAAGACGGGCAGCGGACTCGTCGCCGTCACCCTGCGTGAAAAACTCTGGTGACCGGCAGTCGGTTGATGAACGGGGCGCTGGAAAACGCTGTCGTACCGGGCGCAACGGTCGTGGTGTGTGTCTTTGCGGGGGGGCAGATGCAGCACGGCATCGCCGCTTCCACAGAGGGTTGTGAACGAGATGAGTCATCAGATGCCCCCTCAACACACCACCGGGCCCCGTGACTCACTGAAATCACACGACAGCGAACAAAGGCAAATTCACAAAGTGCGGGTGCGTTTGTCAAGAGTCCGGGGCGAAAAAACTGTCGGCAGGCGAAAGATGTTCGTTGTCGTGTGTTGTGTGCCGGGAGGCAGCAGGCCCAGAAAACGGAGTCGTGGGACAGTGCAGGGAAACGCAGGGCCCCGAGGCCTCCGGTGCGTACGCTCACCCGCGCCGCAACCGGACGGCTCGCGTCATGCGCTGCTGCCGGATCGGCGTCGCTGTGCTCCTGGATCCGGTCTGGGAACTGCAGTTCCCCGTACGCATACACGGAACAGGGCGTGTCGTGGGGCATATCGGGATCGCAGGCCATCGGTGGTTGTGGTCTCCTGCTGTTCATCGCAGCCGCAGATCGAGTCTGCTCCATGATGATTCCGGGAGGAGTGTTCCGTGCGATATCGAGTCCTGATCGAGCAGGATGAAGACGGCGTTTACGTCGCCGAAGTCCCTGCGCTTCCTGACTGTGTTTCACAGGGCGAAACCCGTACGGAAGCGATCAACAACATCAAGGAAGCAATTGCCGGGTACCTGGAGAGCCTCGAAGCAGACGGTGAACCGGTGCCACCATCGATTGCCGAAGAGATTGTGGAGGTCACACCGTGAGTGCCCTGCCGGTCGTTTCCGGTCGCGAAGTCATCAGGGCACTGGAAAAGACTGGATATGTCTTTGACAGACAGCGAGGCAGCCACATGATTCTGCGCCGGCAGGATCCACCGTACAGGCGCCTGGCGATTCCCGATCACAGGGAATCGCCAGGGGAACACTGCGCGCCATCATTCGACAGGCTGCCCGAAAGCCGCCGCGTTTACAGCAGCATCACCACGCCGTCCATTCCCGACAGTCGGCTGTAGATCGCCAGCACCTTCTGAGGAGACTCGCATTCCGGTTCCAGAGTGATGGCGATGTGGTGTCCGCTGCGGGTGGACCGCATCGTGTATTCCGGATCTGCTTCCAGACACAGTTCATCCCGAACCGCGGCCACCACGCGCGCCAGAAACCGATCGTCCGCCGCACCGATCACCTTGAACATATAGCGGCACGGAAAACGGTGTCGCGACATCAGCAGTTCTACGGAAGGCAGCGACATGGACACGGCCCCGGGAAGGAACAGACACCACACCGATTATACGCGTTTTTGAGCCGTCCGGGACATCCGTTTTCCGGAACGCCTGTTTGCCCGTGGAAACGGGTCCGCGGACCGACCGCAGTCGGCGATCAGTCGATCGGTCTGTTGCCGATTCCCGGATTCTGCTGAAATGCCGTCAGCTGAGCCGGACAGGATGCCGGCAGCGGCATCCGGGACCGGATCGGCCGAGAATGCCCGACTGCCGAATGCCCGGCTTCACGCTGACCGACCCGGTCGGTCCTGTCGTTTCAGACGTTTTCCGTCAGCACGTTGTCGATTCTGCCGGCAGTTCCGCTTTCAGAAGGTGCCGGCATCTGGTCTTTCGGAGTCGAACGGGTGTCGACTGTTTCCGTGGGTTTCTGGAATCTGCAGCGGCTGTTCGACAGCCGCCCGTCGGCCATCGCATCCGAACTGGGAATCAGCGTGGTCCAGGGATGGAATGCGGATGTTCTGGACGCCCGCATCACGAACATCAGCCGTGCGATCCGAAGCCTGTTCGATGGAAACGGCCCGGACCTGCTGGGACTGGCGGAAGTGGAAAACGCAGCGGTGGCTCAGCGACTTCTGGACGCGATGGAACGAGACGACTACGGAATTCTGCTGCCGGATCCCGATACGGCAGCAGCAGCCGACACCGCCCTGCTCTATTCGAAAGACGTGTTCTGCGAGGAACCGATCTGCATCCGCTCGCACATCGTCCATCAGCGGTTTCCCACGTGCGACATTCTGGAAGTCACGCTGAAGCTGCGAGGAACCGGCACGGAACTGACGGTGCTTGTCAATCACTGGCCCTCCCGCCAGGAACCTCATTCCGATGCCTTCCGCTGCACCACAGCCGCGCACTGCGCCCGGCTCGTGCAGCAGCATGTCCGTCTGTCCCGCACCGCGTTTCTCAGTCTCAAAGATACAGAACCGGCCCGCCGGCAGCTGCGGGATCGCTGGAACCGGGCGGTCGTGGTGATGGGAACACTGAACGAAGACCCCTGGAGCATTCCCGTGCGCCGCATTCTCAATGCCGGCCGCAGTCTGCGTGCCGCCACGGCTCCCTGTCCATTCGCCGGTGAGACGCTGCCGTCCTGGAGAACCTATCTGGCGGCACCGATCGTTCTGTTCAATCCGGCCTGGTGCCTGCTGTCCGATCCGGAAAGCGGGACCTGCCGGGTCGACGGGGAATCCCGGATTCACGACCAGATTCTGCTGTCGCGGGGCCTGGTAACAGGCGATTCCGGCCTGAAATTCCCACCATCGGATCCGCCCGAACCTGGCCTGACTCTGCTGTCCCGGTCCATCCTGGCGGATGCCGACGGCAGCCCGCGGGCTTTCTGTCCGGAAAACCGGACGGGATTCAGTGATCACCTGCCCGTGGGTATCCGACTGGCTCTGCACACACCGGAAACGTGTCCGGTCGACGATGCAGCCGATCAGTCCGACGCATCGGACGAACCAGCCCCGCTCCCGCAGAACATTTCGCCCTGCTGAGCTGCAGATCCCGCATGCCATCGGCACACGCCCTTTTCACGACGCTGTCGACCGCCCCACCGGTCTCAGTCGGCCGTGTGTTCCGATGACAGCGGCAGCCCCGTCAGTTCGGGAATCGGGGCGTCCGCGGGCACGTTGTCACCTTCCCAGATAACAGTCCCGTCCGGTTTTCGTACAAGAATGCGGTGCGCGCTGCCGGGAACCGGAGGACGGCTGTCCGGAACCCAGCTCCGATGTTCGGCCACGATGGGAGCGTACTGCGGATCGCCGGCCAGGTTGTGCCATTCGTGCGGGTCCTGGCGCATGTCGTACAGTTCTTCTGTTCCGTCCGCATAGCGGATGTACCGCCAGTCACGGCTGCGGACGCCGTGGTTGTCGTGATTGTGCGTCGTGATGGCCGGCCGTTTTCGGGGAATGGTCGCATCGGCAAGCTGTGGTTTCAGACTGAGCCCCTCCACGCCGTCCGGAACGGGCAGACCGCACAGATCCGCCAGAGTCGGATAGATGTCCAGAAGTTCCGCCGGTTCCCGACAGCGGCCACCGGCGGCAATTCCGGGACCGGCAAAGATCAGCGGAACGCGGGTCGATCGATCCCACAGGCTGTTCTTGCCCGTGATTCGTTTTTCGCCCAGATGCCAGCCGTGATCGGACCACAGCACAACGATCGTCCGGTCGGCATACGGACTGCGGTCCAGAGCATCCAGAATCCGGCCCACCTGACTGTCCACGAAACTCGTGCAGGCCAGATACGATCGGACAAGATTCTTCCACTGGCCGGCCTGCTGCAGAAAGTCGAGCCGCGGTTCGGGAAGTTTCCAGTGCAGGTACCAGGAAAACCGCGGAGTGTCCTGGCGGTCTCCCGAAAGATAAGGCGGCAGCAGCAGTTCGTTCTCCGGATACAATTCGAACCAGCGCTGCGTCGCATAGCACGGAACATGCGGCAGGAAAAATCCCACGGCCAGAAAGAACGGTTTTTCATGCGATTCTGCAAGCCGTTCCACAGCCCAGCTCGCCACACGGTAGTCGCCCTTGTCTGCGTCCCGATGAGGAAAACAGCCCCAGTCCACCAGGGGATGACGGGACGGCGTCCGGACGAGCGGCTGCGGAGGACGGGGCCCCACGGCCGACGGTGGCCCCCACACGTCGAATTCGCGTGTACCATCGCTGCGGCCGTATCGACCGTGGTAAACCTTGCCGGCGCTGAATGTCTTCCAGCCGCTTCGTCGCAGGTACTGGGGCAGCGTGACCAGATCCTGCAGTTCCGCCACGTCCCGGAACCAGGGCGCCAGCCCGTAAATGCCCGTCGTATCGGGCCGCCGGCCGGTCAGAAGGCTGGTCCGGGACGGATTGCACAGGGGCGCCTGACAGTGCGCGTTCAAAAACACGGTTCCCCGCTCCGCCAGGCGATCGATGTGCGGTGTCTGCACCTGAGGATGCCCGTTCAGACAGCCGATCCAGTCGTTCTGATCATCGATGGCGATCATCAGAATGCAGGGAGGCGGCGGATCGGCCGCTGCGGCATGACCGACGACAACGGCCAGAACGCCCAGGACAGGCCGACAGATTCCGCGGATGGCGCCATCCATCATGATGTGAATGCCTTTTTTGAAACACGATTCGCCGCGCGGTGAATCGGAAACCACGGAATGCCGGACCGGTTCATTCGCTGTTCAGTCCGCGCCGAATGAGCAGCGCGTCGACGGCCGGCGGAGCCCCGCGAAACGCCTGCCAGGATGTCATGGGATCGCGGCTGTTGCCGCGAGAAAGAATTTCGCGCCGAAACACGTCTCCGTTCGCCCGTGTGGCACCTCCATGCTTCTGCATCCAGGCGAACGCATCGGCGGCCAGCACTTCGCTCCACAGGTAGGCATAGTAACCAGCCGCATACCCGCCGCCCCAGATGTGCGCAAAATAGGGAGTCCGATATCGGGGCGGCACGGCGGGAACATCCACGCCGTATTTTTTCAGAACGGCCTGTTCGAAGGCCGCCACATCATCCGGAACGGCATCGGGGGTCAGTGAATGCCATTCCAGGTCCAGAATCGCGGCCGCCAGGTACTCAAGAGTCTCGAATCCCTGATTGAACCGCCGGGCGTCAAGAAGTTTCTGCAGCAGGTCATCGGGAAGAGGCTCCCCGGTTTCGTAATGCCGGGCGTAGTTCCGAAGAATGTCCGGCCGGATGCACCAGTCTTCTTCGAAGGTCGACGGGAATTCCACGAAATCCCGGGGCGTGGCGGTGCCGGATACCGACGGATACATGACGTCTGAAAACAGACCGTGCACGGCATGGCCCATTTCGTGAAACATGGTCGTCACATTGTCCAGACTGATCAGCGCCGGCTGTCCGTCTGCCGGTCGGGGATTGTTGAGCACATTGACGACGACCGGACGGGTCTGCAGCAGCCGCGACTGGCTGACCCAGGCACTCATCCACGCTCCGCCGCGTTTGGAGTCCCGGCGAAACACGTCCACATAAAACAGTCCCAGCGCTTCGCCGTCGGCATCTGTCACATCGAACACCCGCACATCCCGATGATACACGGGCAGATCGAAGCGTTCTTCAAACCGGATTCCGAACAGGCGTTCCATCGTGTGGAACACACCGTTTCGCAGGACACTGTCGAATTCGAAATAAGAACGCAGCCGCGCTTCATCGATGCGGAACTTTCGCCGCCGCACCTTCTCTGCGTAGTACTCCCAGTCCCACGGCCGCAGTTCATCCGGCACACCATCAGCAGCCATCTGAGCCTGCAGCTGCTCCGCTTCCTGACGCACTCGATCGCGCACGGCCGGCACCAGATCGGTCAGCATCCGGCGGGCCGCTTCCGGTGTTCCGGCCATCTGATTCTGCAGTTTCCAGGCGGCGAAATTTTCGTACCCCAGCAACTGAGCCCGTTCTGCACGAAGACGAGCGATTTCCAGGACAAGCGGACGGTTGTCCACGCCCCCGTTTTCGCCGACAGCCCGGTTCGCCGATGCCTCCCACACACGACGTCTCAGATCACGGTTGTGCAGCGACGTCAGAATCGGAACGCGGGTCGTATTGCTGATTTCCAGCAGGTATCCGCCGTCGTGTCCGTGTTCCCGGGCCCGTTCGGCGGCCGCCGCCCGTTCCCCGTCGCTCAGCCCGTCCAGTTCCGCCGCATCCTGGACGAATACCGCCCGTTCCCGTGTGGCTTCCAGAAGATTCTCGCTGAACTGCGTTTCCAGCACCGACAGCCGTTCGTTGAGCACACGAATCCGGTTCTGCTGCTGTTCGCTCAGCTTCGCACCGGCCCGCACGAAATCGTCGTAGTGTCTCTGCAGAACTTCCTTTTGTTCCTCGCTGAAGCCGGCCCGATCACGTGTCTGCCAGACCGCCTCGATCCGTTCGAACAGGGGGCCGTTGAGCAGAATTCTGTCGGTGTGGGCCGCCAGCAGCGGTGCCATTTCCGTCTGGATCGTCTGCAGAGCATCACTCGTGTGCGCTGCGGTCAGATGGAAGAAAACGCGGCGGGTGCGGCTGAGAAGCTGTCCGGATCGTTCCAGAGGAACGATGGTGTTCTCGAAGGTCGGTTCCGCCGGCTGCTGCGTGATCTGCTCGATCTCCCGAAGCTGCTGCTTCATGCCGGCCATCAGTGCCGGCTGAAAATGTTCCAGGCGGATCCGGTCGAACGGCGGCGCCTGAAAGGCCAGCGGACTCGGTCGCGCAAACGGGTTGTCGTCCGGCAGGACGGACGCCGTATCGGTCAGATCGCCCACAGCAGATGATCCTTTCAGTTCCGCAGAATGCGGCTCCTGCGGTTCTGCTGCCCGCAGCACCAGGCAGCAGACAGCCCCCACAATCGGCAGCACAAACCCACCACAGCAGACACGATCGTTCATTCCGGAAACCATGTTTTCCCAGTGTCCCGACAGGCCGATTTCCTCGCCGGATGCGGCGGGGCGGTCTGAGAATACCGGGGAACGCCGCGGCCCGAAACAGACCGTCTCCAGGAAATGCAGCCTGGAAGACGGTTTTCCGGCAGCTCAGCAGCCACTGCGATCTGAACGCAGCCTGAACACAGCTTCTTTCTGTCATAGCCTGTGCATGGAACGCCCGCGGCAGTATCCTCCGGCAGCTCCCCGTGCATCGGTGGCGCGGCGGTCCGAATCGGATGACCCGGCTTCGGTTCCGCCCGTTTTCCTGCCTCCCCGTATTGCTCATCATGACATCCCCGTATCACACCGCTCTGAAAACCGGTCTGGCCGCTGTCCGCGATGCGTCCGGCATCTGTCAGGAGATCCGGTCGAACTGTTCGTCGGACGCGATGAACAAACAGGACCACAGCCCGGTCACGGTGGCCGACTTCGCCAGTCAGGCCCTCATCTGCCGGCAGTTGTCACAGGCCTTTCCGGACGATCCGGTGATCGCCGAAGAGGCAGCTGAAGAACTGAAGTCAGAAGCGGGCAAACCGTTTCTGGAAGAAATCGTCCGTCGGTGCGAGAACCTGGGCATCGCCTGCCGGCCCGCAGACGTCTGCGAATGGATCGATCACGGCCGGCTGTCGGAATACCGGGATCGCTTCTGGACGCTCGATCCTGTTGACGGAACAAAAGGATTTCTGCGCAACGACCAGTACGCGATTTCCCTGGCCCTGATCGAAAACGGTCGAATCGTGCTGGGCATTCTTGGCTGTCCGAATCTGCCGCTGCATTCCGATGCCGCGGACGGGCCGCGGGGAGTTCTGGCCTGGGCTCTTGCCGGTCAGGGAAGCTGGATGCAGCCGCTGGATGCACCGGAAACCGAACCGATCCGCCTGTCGATTTCCGACACCGATGAGCCTTCCCGGGCCCGATTCTGCGAATCGGTGGAATCCGGCCACAGTTCTCACGACTGGTCCGCTCAGATCGCCGCAGCCCTGAATATCGACAGGGAACCGTTCCGCATCGACAGCCAGTGCAAATATCTGGCCGTCGCCCGGGGCGATGCCGATATTTATCTGCGACTGCCGACGCGGCCCGGATACCAGGAGAAGATCTGGGATCATGCCGGCGGTGTGATCATCGTCACTGAAGCCGGAGGCACGGTGACGGACATCCACGGCGCGGCGCCGGACTTCACCCGCGGACGGACACTGGCCGGCAATACGGGCATGGTCGTCACGAACGGACAGTTTCATCAGCAGGTGCTCCAGGCCGTGCAGTCCTCCGCTCCGCCATGATTCTTCTGCGGGCGATCCGCAGCCATCCCCGATCTGGATCGGATTCCCACTCCATGGACGATCCCGCCATCATTGTCACTCTGTCCGTCATCGCGGCGTCGATTGTCGGCATCATGATCTACCGTCTTCCGGCTGATGTCACGCTGCTGGCCGGACTGACGGTTCTGCTCATCTACGGCCTGTTCGATCCGGAAAAGGGCCTCACGGTGAAATCGGGGCTGAGCGGTTTTGCGAATCCCGGCGTCATCACGGTGGCCGTTCTGTTCGTCCTGGCCGACGGACTGCACCGAACGGGGGCTTTCGACTGGATCGGCATGCAGCTTCTGGGAATTCCCCGCAGCCGCCTGACCGCTCAGCTTCGGGCCATTCTGCCGGCGGCGTTTCTGAGTGCGTTTCTGAACAACACGCCGGTAGTCGCCCTGATGATGCCGATTATCAGTGACTGGTCGCGCAAACACCGGGTGTCTGTCAGTCACCTGTTCCTGCCGCTCAGTTATGCGGCCATTCTGGGCGGAACCTGCACGCTCATCGGCACCAGTACCACCATCGTCATCAACAACGAACTGCCGCCGGAGCAGCAGTTGTCGATGTTCGAACCGGCCGTGGTGGGGCTGCCGGCGGTTATCCTGGGACTGGCCTTCATTGTTGTTTCCACACGGTGGCTGCTGCCGGAACGGCGTCCCGCATTCACCCCCACCGACGACCCGCGGGAATACACGGTGGAAATGGTGGTGGAATCAGGCAGTCCGCTGGTCGGCCGGTCCATCGAAGCGGCGGGACTGCGGCATCTGTCCGGAATGTATCTGATGGAAATCAACCGCGACGGGCAGGTCATCCCGGCCGTCAGTTCCGACACGCTTCTGCAGGCCGGCGATCAGCTCGTGTTCGTGGGCATCGTGTCTTCCGTGGTGGACCTGCAGCGCCTGCCGGGGCTGAAACCGGCCACCGACCAGCTCTTCAAGCTGGATGGTCCCCGGTCGCATCGCTGTCTGGTGGAAGCGGTGGTATCCACCAGTTATCCGTTTCTGCGGCAGACTGTCCGGGAATCTCAGTTTCGATCCCACTACAACGCAGCCATCATCGCCGTCAGCCGGGATGGTGTGCGGCTGTCGGAAAAAATCGGCGACATCCGTCTGGAACCGGGCGACACGCTGCTGCTGGAAGCGGCCCCCGGATTCGCCCGGCAGCAGAAAAACTCCCGCCATTTCTTTCTGGTGAGTGAGGTCCAGGATTCGACACCCGTCCGACACGAACACGCCTGGACCGCTCGTTTCATCATGTTCGGATTCGTCCTGGCCGCCGCCACGCTCAGTCACTGGCTGCCCGGCAGCACTGCCACCCTTCTGGCCGCACTGTGTGCCGCCCTGCTGATGATCTTTCTGCGCTGCACACGCGCCAGTGAAGCCCGCCGGTCGGTGGACTGGAACATCATCGTGGTGATGGCCGCCGGCATCGGCATCGGCCGGGCCATGGACCGCAGCGGAGCGGCCCTGGCCATCATCGAGCAGCTGACGAACCTGGTGGGCCACAACCGATATGTCATGCTGGCATCGGTATTCGTGATCGCGTCCATGCTGTCGAACATGATCACGGCCAAGGCCGCCGCCATCATCACGCTGAACATCGCGATGGCCGGCGCCGATTTTCTGGATGTCAGCCCCGGCCCGTTCGCGGTGGCCGTGATCATGGGCTGCGCCGCCTGTTTCGTCACACCGTTCGGATACCAGACGAATCTGATGGTCTATGGACCGGGCGGTTATCGTTCGAGCGATTATCTGCGTCTGGGACTGCCGCTGACGGCCATCATCGGCGGCCTGACTCTGCTGATCGCTCCGGAATTCTGGCCGTTCGAAGGCCCCTGACACCGATCGACGTTCCGGGACAGCACCGATCAGCCGGTCGCTTCAGTCTTCCGCATGGTTTTCCGGAACCAGCCACACCCGACTTTTCCCCAGACGGCCTCCATAATTGCCGGCCGTGATCTTCAGCAGGCCGGGAGTGTCCCGCGCCGCGGCAATGGCCGCCTGAGTGGCGGCAGCGACGGCATCGAAATCGCAGCCGTTGATGATGATTTCCATGACCGACCGGCATCCTTCCGGAAGTTCCGACTTCACATCCGGATGATCCACCAGCCCTGGGCAGAACGGTGCGTTCGTGCTGGCAAACAGAAACGAATACCGGCTTCCGGCCCGTGATCCGCTGGCCGCGATTCCTCCGGGAAACGGGGTGATCACGCCGGGCACGGCCCGGCAGGCGTCCACCGCGGCCATGGCGGCATCCAGAGCTGCCTCTTCAGATTCCCCGGCGAACCACAGATTGCCGCCCATGATGCCATCGAAATACGGGAACCGCCTGTCGATGCAGAACTCCCCCCCCATGATGGGAACGACCCACATCGTTCGTCCGAATCGTTCCTCCACACGTTCGAATCCGTCCCCAAACCATGCCAGTTTGCGTCCCAGACGGAAGCTCCTGTCTTCGGGCTGCGGCGGAGTCACATGAAAACAGCGGGCCGTCGGACAGGTCAGTACGTTCTGACTGACGCGGGCCAGCAGCGCCCGGTCCAGAGCCCGCACACGATGCTTCCAGAACCGGGGCACGTGCAGCTGGCAGATGGCTCCCGGACGGCCGTCCGGAGTGGTCACGGACGGGTCCCCGCCCGGTCCGACATATCGGTCCAGTCCGGCTTCGCAGTCGCAGAGAATCGTCGATGCACCATGACCGGTGGCATTCTGAACAGCCACATCCAGCCAGTGCCGATCGCGCGCCGTGATCAGAAACTCCGTGTACAGACTGCGAAAAGCTTCGGCGTATGTGTCTTCCACGGGAGCCGACATGGGGATCCTTTCTGCCGCGCAATCAGCGGCCGCGGCCTTCGTAAACGCGTTCTTCCGTGACGATTTTGTCCATGAACACATCGTGCGGCGCGACCGGGATTTCATCGAACATCTGGCACTCGAAAGCCAGGGCGATCAGAGGCGTATCCGGACGAGCATGTTCGAGCAGCCGATCGTAATAGCCTTTGCCGTGCCCCATGCGTGCTCCCCGCCGATCGAACGCCACGCCGGGCACCATGATCAGATCGAGCTGTTCCACGGCCACCTGTTTTTCCGGCAGCCGGCGCAGCTCCTTCCGCGGTTCCAGAATGCGGTACATGCCGGTTTCCAGTTCCTGCATGCTCTCCAGACGAAACAGTTCCAGTTCCCCGTCGTCATTGCACCACGGCACAATGATCGATTTGTCGCTGTCCAGAGCTGTTTCCAGATCCCGGCGTGTCCGCACCTCACTGCGGACATCCACATAGAACATGACCGTGGACGCCACCGCGTATTCCGGCAAAGCCATGAACGCTCCGACAATACGGCGGCTGAGTTCGTCTTTGTTCGGCTGCGCGTTGCGGTTGTCATGTGCCGTGCGCCGCAGGCGATTCTTCAGTTCCTGAACATCGGTCTGATT
>WFTL01000023.1 GCA_015485495.1 Planctomycetaceae bacterium | reverse complement strand
GGCCAGGGGCTGTGCATCGGCCGCTCCCCTCCCCCCCTTCCCCGAAACCGGCGGGACACTGTCGGAGCTGCCGTTGTGCGGCTGTCGGGTCTCCGGCGTTTCCGAAGAAACCGACAGGCACGACAGCGGTCCTGACAGCCAGGTTGTGAATCAGCGGGGGTGTATCCGGAGGACTTTTCCGAAATGTCTGAAGACGCGAAAAACCGCTTCTTCCATCGCGATCAATCCCGAATTCGTCGGCTGCCGGCCGTTCTGGCAACGGCTTCCGTGCTGGTGACAGCGGCGACGTCGGCACTCGGTACTGATGCGGAAGACCACCTGCCGATCGAGGACGTGATCGATGTGATTCGAACGCACGAACAGCGGATCGAAACCTTTTCATACCGCTGTCGAATGACATCGAGTCGTCTGAAGATCAACACACCCGAAATCGTCTGGAAACCGATCCATGCGGACCCGGTTTTCGAGTCCACCGTCCGGGCGCGGCCTCGTCAGGGACAGTTTTTCGCGGACTGGATGGAGCGGGGAATGACGTCGACGGACGACAAAGGCGTCTCATTTCCCGTGACGACCCACCGGCAGGCATCGTGCGATGGAAAATACCTTTCCAGGTGGTATCGCACGGTCAGAGGCCGTCTGTTTCCGGCCGATGGCGGGGACCCGATGGAAGATCTGAAAAACCGCGGAACCGTGACCTTTCCTGAAAGGATCACGCGCGAAAAAAGACTCTTTCAGCAGGAGTATCTTGTCACGGGACTCGGCTGGATGTCTCCGTACTTCTTCCATCCCCAATACGAAGACGGCGGGCCGCTTTCCGATGTGCTCCGCCGCCGCGTGGAACGCAACGATTACATCTGCGCCTGGCAGTCGGAATCCGGCCTGTGGGTGATCAACTATTTCGCTGGTGACCATCCGACTGTCAGTGATCCGTATGAACTGGAGATCGTCTACGACCCGGCTGTCGGCCGCCTCGTCCGGCTGGAACAGGGCCGGCACAACATGATGACGGATGAGACATTCTGGAAAAACCTGGAAGCCGAAGGCGGAAAGATCACGGCAGACTGGATCCGGAAGTACGGGGCATTTCCGGAGGAGCGGTGGGAGGTGGCGGTCCGCACGACGTTCCAGTATGAAGATGCGGCCGGTCTCCTGCCGAGCCGCGTTGTCAGACACCATCTCATGGGGGTGCCGGATACGGCATCGAATATGGAACTGTGGGAATACACGGATGTGAAACAGAATCCGGAACTGACGGAGGTCGACTTTCAGCCGGCATTTGCGGACGGGGTTCGAGTCACGGATTACGCCCGCAGACGGATTTTCACAGCCGGGGAGCGTCTGGAACACAGTCTGGTCCCGTCGCAGCGGTTCGCGGCCTGGTACGGTGATGATCCGCACCAGCCCGTGCAGCCCGACTCCACGTCCGACGGCACGGGCAGTCGGTCGCTGACCATCATGGTGATTGTGGCCGCGTTCTTCATGGTCCTGTCGCTGTGCGGCCGGCGTCGTCCGGGATCGCCGGTGCTGCTGATCCTCATGTTTTCTTTGGCGGGACAGTCTTCTGAGCAATTCGCATTCGGAGATGCCTGGTGCGTCCTGCGGAATGAACCGGAGCGCGTCTGCGCCCGGTTCATGGAACACCGGAAGCCGGCAGTCACCCCCACATGGAAAACCGCAGCACGCTTCCTCACGCCGACTGAATGCTCACGGACAGGCCGTCCCCGCTTTTCTCCGGCAAAAATCGCGGCCGGTGAAATGTGGGGCCCTGTCAGGCTGAGTACGATATCAGCGAATGTCGCCCGGTTGCCGATGCCAGACCGTACAGAGGCTGTTCAGGTTGGTTTCGCTGATCGGAACGGTACGGGAGAACGCCCATGACCGGACACCGTTGCAGTGCATCCCGACGGTCAGACGGCGGAATGCTGTCTGTTTTCCTTCCGTCGGAACGAATGCGATCGACAGGCGAGTGTCGACGCCCACGTTCCGTTCGTCTGTGGGGACGGGCGCGGCGGTTACGCCGGACCGCGATTCTGCTGACCATGCTGGTGGGTCTGTTGAGTCCCTGTCAGGCACGCGATCCCGCGATTGATGCGTTCATTGCATCCGTGAACCGCCTGGAAACGGTGGAGGTTCGCGCGACAGTGACAGAGCGGGGGGTTCGGGAAAAGGTGGAGCGCGGAGTGCTCCGTGAGTATGCCGAACTGTGGTCCGGTTCGTACAAATGGTTTTGTCGCCGTGCTGGCGACAAAGCCGTTTTGTCGGAGATTGTAGAGTCATCCCGGGTTTCCGTCACGAACGAGTCATCGGACCGTGTTGAATCCCCGGGTTTCTTCCAGACGGACTGGGTGCTTCACGGTGGTGAAATGCTGTACGTTAGTGACGATCTTGACGAAAACCGGCGGCAGTCGGGTTCACCGGAGAACCTGATGATCAGCCTGGCCAGCGGGCGGCTGGCCGGCCCCGAGCATGCGGAGTCTCTTGCTGATGTTCTGATCGAACCGGTGTCGCTTGTTTTCTCAGGGTATGTCGGGAGTTTTTCAATCGTCGAATATGTGGGCGATGACGCGGATGTTCAGGTTCAGCCGGACGGGGATCTTGTTCACGTTCAGGCGCGTTCGGATCTGGGGCTGCTGCAGCTGTGGCTGGATCCGGATGCCGGGTTTCTACCCCGTCGGCTGCACCTGGTGAAGCAGGGAACGGATCGGACATATGGCGACCGGAAGGTTCAGGATCTCCAGGTCAGGTCGAAGGACGAAGGATGGCCGTCGGGCAGCGTTGATCGGTGGGTGTGGTCCGCGGAAGACATCGATCTGCAGAGAAGTGGCGAAGGGTTCTACATGCGGTCCGTGGAACTGTACGAGCGGATGTTCATGACGTCCGGTGCGGTTCAAACGACTCGGTCCGCCGTCACCATCGACGAAATCACGTTTTCGCCGGAATTTGATGACGACGATTTTCGTCCGCTTCTGAAGATTCCGGTGGGGACAGGTGTTTCCATCATGGGAGCGTCGCATCTTCCGTATGAATGGGACGGGGAGAAGGTGGTGCCCCGGTCGCGTCAGCGT
>WFTL01000022.1 GCA_015485495.1 Planctomycetaceae bacterium | reverse complement strand
TAGCGTGGCACTGCGGAGAAACGTGTCGTGCAACGTGCCGTTGACGCTCACGGCGGAAGTCGGGGTATCCCAAATCCGTTCGTCGTACACAACTTCATGGACACCCGGGATCGAGCGGGGCCGCAGTCATCGACGGCCCCGACGGAGCGGGGCCCTCCGCTGTCCGATGGAGCGACGGGCTCCGTCCGGGAAACGCTGGCAGTCAGTCCGGTCGGGGTTTCCTGTTCAGCTCCACAGCCAGTGGTGGAAGCCGGCGGCTGCCAGACCGCCGGCCACGGGGCCAACAACCGGCACCCAGGCGTAGCCCCAGCCGGAATTGCCTTTTCCGGCGATGGGCAGGATGGCGTGAGCAATGCGGGGCCCCAGGTCGCGGGCCGGATTGATGGCGTAGCCGGTGGGGCCTCCCAGAGAAAGACCGATCGACCAGACGATGATTCCCACCAGCGCCGGCCCCAGGCCTTTGTCGAACCCGGATCCTGGAACCAGGTTTTCCGGGCTGAGCACCACCAGAACACCCAGAACCAGAACGAACGTTCCGATCGCTTCCGTCAGCAGATTACTGAATGCATGGGGAATCGCCGGTGCTGTGCAGAAGCAGCCGCGAATCGCATCGGAATCGTCGGTTTCCTTCCAGTGCTGCAGATAGGACAGCCACACCAGAGCCGCGCCCGTGATGGCGCCCAGCATCTGAGCGATCACATACCCAGGCACGGCCGCAGCCGGCAGCCGGCCGATCGACGCCATGGCCAGAGTCACAGCCGGGTTGAGATGGGCACTGCTGATGGATGCCGTCAGATACACGGCAATGGTGACAGCCAGCGCCCAGCCGGTGGCGACGACGATCCAGCCGCCGTTGCGGCCGATCGATTTTTCCAGGCTGACATTGGCACACACGCCATTTCCCAGCAGCACCAGGACAGCCGTTCCGATGAATTCGGCCAGATAAGGAGACATGAAATCAGCTCCGATTCCGGAAAACAGTCATTCCCACTCGATCGTGGCCGGCGGTTTCGAACTGACATCATAGACCACTCGATTGATGCCGCGAACGGAATTGATGATCCGTGTCGAAATGCGTCGCAGCACATCATGCGGAAAATCGAACCAGTCGGCCGTCATGAAGTCATCGGTCTGCACAGCCCGGACAGCAGCCACGTTCTCATAAGTCCGCCCGTCTCCCATCACACCCACAGACTGCACCGGCAGGAGCACGACGAAGGCCTGCTGCACTTCCCGATACAGACCGGCCTGATGCAGTTCCTCCACGAGAATCGCATCGGCTTCCCGGATGATTTCCAGGCGTTCTTCTGTGATTTCTCCCAGACAGCGCACGGCCAGACCGGGACCGGGAAACGGGTGCCGCCACACGAGTTTTTCGGGCAGGCCCAGTTCCAGACCCATCTGCCGAACTTCGTCCTTGAACAGGTCGCGCAGCGGTTCGATGAGTTCGAATCCCAGTTCCTCCGGCAGGCCTCCGACATTGTGGTGACTTTTGATCGTTTCAGCCGGCCCGTCCTGGCTGGCTCCGCTTTCGATCACATCCGGATACAGGGTTCCCTGAGCCAGAAAGCGGGCATTGGGAATCGACTCGGCTTCATCACGAAAACAGTCGATGAAGACCCGGCCGATGATCTTCCGTTTCTCCTGAGGATCCGTGACTCCCCGCAGTTCGTCCAGAAACCGGCGCCGGGCATCGACGACATGCAGATCCGTGGAAAAGTGTTTTGTGAACTCCTCCGCGACCTGCTCCCGTTCGCCCCTGCGCAGCAGACCGTTGTCCACCAGAATGCAGGACAACTGGTCACCAATGGCCTGGGAGATCAGAGCGGCCACCACGGAGGAATCCACTCCGCCGGACAGACCGCAGATCACGCGATCCGACCCCACGCGATCGCGAATCTCCTGAATCTGCCGGTCGATCAGAGAACGAATCCGCCATGTGCCTTCGCAGCCGCAGATGTCCCGAACGAAATTCTTCAGCACCTGGCCACCGAAATCCGTGTGCGTCACTTCCGGATGGAACTGCAGCCCGTAAATCGGAAGCCGCACATGACGCACGGCGGCATTCGGGCAGGTTTCCGTCGATGCGATCGCCTGAAAATCGGACGACAGAGCCCCCACCTGGTCCCCGTGGCTCATCCATGCCGTGAAGGTTTCCGGCACTGATCGAAACAGCGGACTGTCCGTTTCCACCTGACACGGCGACCGTCCGAATTCTCCGGAATCGGCAGCCTGAATCGTTTCCCCGAGAAGCTGGCAGCAGATCTGCATCCCGTAGCAGATTCCCAGGACGGGAATCCCCAACTTCAGAATGTCCGGATCGATGCCCGGAGCCGAGTCGTCGTAGACGCTGGACGGCCCGCCGGACAGGATGAGGCCGCGGGGGTTCCGTTCCCGGATCCGCTCAGCAGACACATCATGCCGGACAATCTGAGCCAGCACGTTCTGTTCCCGCACCCGCCGGGCGATCAGCTGAGTCGTCTGAGAACCGAAATCCAGCACCAGAATCACGTCGTTCTGTCCGTGCGACGGTGCGTTCTCACTCGCAGCAGATGCCGCTCGGGTGGATGCCGTTCTGGTGGATACAGTGTCGCCCATCGTCAGCTTCATCGGACAGCAGAAACGATCCCGCAGCGTTTCCACCGGCCACCGCCGGGGCCACGGCTGTCCACGACGAAACAGCACAGGCCGACACCCCGTGTCGGCAGACGCTCGCAGGAAAACACGGCAGCTTAGCAGACTGCCCGCGATTCTCAATCGGCGGCTGCCGTACGCATTCCGGTTTCCGTCTTTCGATGCCGAAACGGCATGTCCCGCCCGGACGAAATCACGGTTTGCCGCGTGGTTCTTCGGGATTTCCGTGATCGTGCGCTCCCTGGAACAGCGGATCGTCACTGTCGCCGGCCGACAGCACATACGCCATCAGATCCAGAATCTCTTCCGGATTCAGCCGATTCAGAAGACCTTTCGGCATCAGGGACACGTCCGACTTCACGCGGTCGTCGATCTCATCCGCAGAAAGAACCACCGGTGCCGTCCGGGCCAGCGGATCGATCACCACGTGCACCTGATCGCCCGTTTCCTTCACGATCATTCCCGTCACTGTCCGGCCGCTGCTCAGCACGAACGTCCACGATCGAAATGCGTCATCAATCTTCACCGACGGATCCAGAAGGGATTCCAGGATGTGGTCGGCTGTGCGTTTTTTGTCGTCGAGTTTCGCCAGATCCGGACCGAAAACCTGTCCTTCACCGGCCAGTCGATGACACGACACGCACCCGGCCACACGGAACAGCTGTCGACCGACCTCAAACGAACGGCCGTGCTTCATCCCGCGCACGCTGTCGATCAGTTCAGCGAACGTCCATTCGTGGCGACGTCCTGCCATCTTCAGCAGTTCGTCCTGAATCGGCAGCGGATGTTCCGCCAGCCAGGAGTCCGGATGCGCCAGATACGCTTCCAGGTCATCGACCACATAAAGGGCTCCGAACATCCGGCGCCAGTGACCGGGGTACGTGCAGACGTACGGATACACGCCCGTCCGGCGGGGCACGTCGAATGTCAGCGCCTGTGTCTGTCCCGGCTGCAGCAGACGGCTCGACAGAAGAATCCGATCTGATCGGGGCACATAGTGCCGCTGATGCGCATCAGGATCGCGGGCCGTCGCTTCGGCCAGCAGGCCGACTTCTTCAAGGCTGCCCGGCTGCACAATGACAAAATTGTGCGGCATGTGATCGGAATTCGTAAAACGGAATTCGACGGGCCGGCCGGCCTGAACGACAAGCACTTCCTTGTCATAAATCATCCGCGCCGGCACCGTCCCCAGCGCAATCACGCGGACATCCAGGTTCTCCAGACGTTCCTGCAGTTCGCTGCCCACTGCGGGTGGAAGACGGGGTATCAGAGATTTTACCAGAGCCGCAGCTGCTTTCGCTTCCGTCCCGGTCCGCAGCGACGACGGCATGGCACTCAGATATCCAACCAGATTCTCCGCCAGAGGACGGATTTCCTCCGACGGCCATTCCGATACCGGAATGCGGGCCAGAACCTGAATCACCCGCGGACGACTCTGCCCCCGCTTCATCAGCCGGGCCAGGGCAGACACCTTCTGTTCGGTATGTCCCGGAACCGCCCCCAGTGCGTTCACGGCCAGATCCCGCAGCGCATCGTCGTTCGCTGCCGGCGAAAACAGCAGCGAACGAATGATGTCGAACAGAACCGTCCGAAGCGATTCATCGTGAATGTCGGGAACGGCTGCCAGAAAGTCCTTCCGCCCCCGTTCGGTTCGCGATGCGGCCAGCCAGGCATCGTCGACACCGTTGTCCGCACGCACCCAGGCGGCCCAGGCGGCCTGACGCACTTCGGAGGATCCTCCGCTGACAGCCAGTTTCTGCAGACGGTTCCGCACCGTTTTCAGCCGTTCCGCAGAGACCGCGCCCAGAAGACTGCTCCACGCAGCCACCGGCCCGCCCGCGGTCGCCCGCGTTTCCAGCAGATCAACCAGAACAGACAGGCTGCTGTCTCCTCGCAGTTTCGCCAGACCCTCCAGAGCTTTCTGCAGAACGGCCGGCGGCGTGTTGTCCCGGGACAGCACTGCCAGGAACACGTCTTCAGCCGGATCCAGAAGCAGCAGGTCTTCGGGAGGCGCGTACTGCAGAGCAAAGCGGCGACCGGCTTCCGTCAGGCCGCGTTTTTCTGCAACGGCATCGCGCACCAGCCGGTCCAGTTCCAGTTCCCGGCGGGCGTATTCCAGGACGATGTCCAGTTCCGGATCCCGCGGCAGGCCGGCGACGATGCAGACCGCTTCACAGGCCGCCTCTCCGGTCAGCAGCACGGCCGCCTTGACCGCTTCGGCCCGCACAAGCGGCGATTCGTCTTCTGCCGCGTGCCGCAGCAGCGGCTCCCAGTGTTCGATGCGCCCTGCCCAGCGGCCCAGTGTTCGAATGGCGGCGGCCCGCACACGCGGTTCGCGGGCAGAAAACACGCGGACCAGCAGCGACCGATTCGGAATCCGCTGCTCTTCGAACACCCACAGGCATTCCAGAAGGGCCTGGGCATGCCGGTCGTTCAGCGGGTCGAGCGCATCCGCGAAGCGGCCCACCTGATCCCGAATTTCCTCCTGACTGCGGCTGCTCAGTTCCAGCCGCGCCCGATACCGAAAGCCGTTCACGGGAGAAAAGAACGTTTCGCAGACTTCGGCGGCCGGACGCCCCTTCATTTTCGGCTGGCGTACCAGCGGTCGGCCGGCGGCCGTAATGCGGAAAATCCGGCCATGTTCATGATCACGGTTCGGGTCCCGGATGTTGTGCTGCATGTGCCCGATCAGCGCATTGCTCCAGTCGGACACGTACAGAGCACCATCGCCGCCGATTTCCAGATCGGTCGGGCGAAAATTCGGATCGTCCGCCAGCAGAATCGGTTCGATTTCATGAGCCGTGATTTCTGCGCCGTTGTAGCGCACTTCATGCTGGAGAACTCCCAGCACACCGATGCAGTTGCAGATCAGAAAATTTCCCTGCATCGAATCCGGAAAATGGCTGCTGGACAGAATCCCGGTGGCCGCCACGGGCCGCACACGTTTCTTGAACCAGTGCCGATTGCCGATTCCGCGGCCGATGTTGATGTAGCTGCCGGTGCCGGTCGTGCCGTCGTTGGCAAAGTGATATCCCCACTGATCGATGACATGACCGTGCGGATTCGGCCCGATGGGAAACAGGAAACTCATCTGGAACGTCCGCGGATCGAAACGATGCACGCCGCTGCGCGTGGAACGATACGGTCCGGTGGGCGTTTCCATGCTGGCCACGTTGAAGATTCCGCGGGACCAGTACAGCCCGCCGTCCGCTCCGATGACCATCGCGTTGGCCGAATGGTGCGTGTCGGCACTGGACACTCCCTGCAGCATGCGAATCTTTTCGTCCGCCACATCATCGCCGTCGGTATCTTTCAGAAACCAGATCTCCGGTGGAGCCGCCACCAGCAGCCCGCCGCCCCAGAATTCCAGGCCGGTGACACTGTTGAGTTCGTCGGCGAAGACACGGCATTCGTCCGCCACGCCGTCACCGTCTTCATCCGGCAGACACAGAATGCGGTCGCGGCGCGGTTCCACGGGATTCCAGTGCGGATACGACGGCCAGACGGACACGAACAGGCGTCCGTCCGGATCCACCGCCATCTGGACCGGGTTGATCATTTCCGGAAACATTTCTTCGGAAGCAAACACGTTCGCTTCCAGTCCGTCAGCCAGTGTGAAGGATTCCAGAGTCTGCTCAGGGCGGAGATATTCGAAGCGTCCGCCTTCCAGCGGTCCGGGTTTGTTGGTGCGAACGGGGAGCGGTTCGGGAAGATTGTCGTCCCGGACTTCGTGCCGGCTGCCGCGGGCCGTGGCCCAGATCTTCACATCGCGGTTGGCCGTCATGACGTCGAAGATCTCCATCTCACGCATCATCACGTCGGCATTCGACTGACCGAACCATTCGAGTTTCGAACGGCCGCCGAACACGTTGTACTCATCCACGACGCGATACCGGCTGAACCAGTACAGATTCCTGTCCAGAACCGTCTGCCGCAGGGTCTCCCATTCGGCATCCGTGCGCCCTGCAGCCGGATCAACACCAAACAGTTCTCTGACGATGTGATCGGCCAGAAGCCGATTTCCGTTTTCCTGCAGATGGATGCCGTTCATCGTCAGAGGTTCCGCAGACTGTTCGTACATACGGCGCGTGGGATGAAACAGGTCCACGAACAGCACCTGCTTTTCCCGGCAGACCTTCTGCATCACGGCCGTATACCGTTCCAGATTCCGGTTGTTTTCCGAACCGTCCGGCAGATGCGGGCTGTGCAGATTTTCATGAGCGATGGGCGAAAACATGACCAGGCGCGGAGCCGACCGGCCGTTGTATTTCTGCGACAGCATGCCGTCGATCACTTCGTGCAGATCCCGTTCGAACGTCGGGAGACCGGCCTCGCCGTCAAAGGATTCATTGAAGCCGAAGAAGGCGAATATCACATCCGCCTTCACGCGGGTCAGCCATTCATCGGGCGACCCGAAATTCTCCGCACGAACCCGCTGTTTCAGTTCGTCTCCGGGATATCCCAGATTCCGAAAGACCAGATGATGATCCGGGAAATG
>WFTL01000021.1 GCA_015485495.1 Planctomycetaceae bacterium | reverse complement strand
GTCCCGAATCCCCCTCGCCGTTCTCATCTTTGCTGCAGTACCGTGCCGCTGCAGACGGTCGCCTGCAGACACCACCCGATCGCGACAGCCGCTGTTCGTTCGAAACTGTCCGTTCGAAGCAGCGGTACCGAATCGCGGCTCCCTTCCCCGGCGGCTTTCCGTTCCCTGTTTTTGAAAAACCTGCCTGCAATGCGAATGATGCGTTTCGTTCCGGGCGCTCTGTCCGTCACCGCAGCGGCCGCCCTGTGGATTCCACCGTCTCCCGCCGCCGACGCGGACTTTCTGGACACCCTGGTGCTTCCGGACCTGGAAGGGCAGGAACCTCCGCCCGCACCCGATCCGGACGGCCAGCAGCGCACCTGGCTGCTGCGGTATCGGTTTCAGACGGGACAATCCCTGCGCTATGAATCCACGAAAACCCGCACCCTCACGACTGTCCGCGGAGGCCGGACTCAGACAGACATCACCCGCGTCCGGCAGATTCGCCGGTTCGATGTGGTCCGCGTCGACCCGGCCGGCAGCGCGGAACTGGACATGCGTTTCGAATCCGTGAACATGTCGCTGCAGACCGCCGACCGTCCTCCTCAGATTTTCGACAGCACAACGCCTCTGGAACAGGTTCCCCCGTGCTTCCGGCCGATCGCGGCACAGCTTCGTGACATGCGGCCCGTCTTCGTCGTTCACCCGACAGGCGCGCCGATCAGCGAGTCGGGCGATCTGATCGGCCCATCAGAATCCGAAACCCAGGACGGAGACCGACTGCCACCGGAAACCCGCCTCATGCTGCCGCTTCCGGAACACGCGGTGGCCATCGGCGATACATGGAAGTACTACAACACGGTGCGCGTCCGTGTGGGTAAAGACCCGGACCGCGAAGAAGACATTTTCCGCAGAATCCGGCTGGTGACCATCTGCCGTCTGTGGCAGGTGACGGACGGGGTGGCGGAAATCCGTTTTCAGACCACAGCGGTCAGCCGGGTCCGGCTGCCGAGTGTGCAGGCTCTGCTGATCGAGGCGCTGCCGAAAGGACACGTCCTGCTGGATCTGAATTCGGGGCGCATGACAGAGCGCTTCGTGCGGCACGACCGGACGGTCTTCGGGGCCTGGGGGCCGCAGACCCTGTTGACGAGTACCGCGAAAATGGTGGAAACCCTGCTGCCGGACGAACCAAAGGCCGAACCTCCCCAGGCCGCCTCGGGAAACAGCGGCCCATCAACGTAACCTCCTGTCGCAGATGCATCTTCGCGTCATTCAGGAAGCGGAGAATTCGGATTTCTGCCGGCGGGCTCTGCTTGACAGGACCTGCTGATCCTGACAGGATGCCGCGTTCTGCCGCGGCGTGCAGAACGGAAGCAGAGCGGGGCGGTGCATGACAGACCGCGTCCCTGCTGCCCCCCTGACCGACGGCCGTCTGGAGACGGGATCCGGTGGCGGAGTTGATCCGTACGGCGCGTGTGGTGAAAGCGGGGCTCTTTCGGTGCCGCCGTCCTGGCGGCCGTTTCCGTGGATGCGGTAGTGTCCGTGGGATCCGATGAGTCAGCAGGATCAGTGGTTCCATGACCCGTTCAGGCCTGGCCTGGCGGAAGTTCCTGAGGTGTGGTGATGGCAGTTCCCAAGCGACGGCAGTCGAAGTCACGATCACGAAAACGGCGAAGCCACGACGGCGTCAGGCCCATGCAGCTGGCGCGGTGTCCACAGTGCGGCACGGCCGTTCCCACGCATGTGGTCTGTCCCACATGCGGATACTACCAGGGCCGGACACTCGTCGAAGAAGACGAGGACTGAATCGATGCGAGTCGCACTGGACGCCATGGGAGGCGATTTCGCCCCCGCCCCCAACGTTCAGGGAGCGCTTCAGGCGGTTGCCTGCATGGAAGAACTGGAAGTCGTGCTCGTCGGCGACCGCCCGATTCTGGAGCAGGCTCTGACCGAAGCCGGATCCGCAGCCGACCGGATTTCCATCGAAGCATCCGACGGCGTGGTCGGCATGCACGAAAAGCCGACGGTGGCATTGCGGGAAAAGCCGGACTGTTCCATCGCCCGCTGCTGGAAACTCATGGCCGGCGGCGACGTGGATGCTGTCGTCAGTGCGGGCAATACGGGCGCCGTGGTGGCCGCCGGTCTCAGGACCCGCCTGTTCCTCAAAGGGGTGCGGCGTCCTGGAATCGCCGTCACGCTGCCCACCATGAAGGGAGCCAGTGTTCTGATCGATGTGGGGGCCAATCCCGATGCCCGTCCGGATCATCTGGTGCAGTACGGGGTGATGGGCAGCATTTATGCCCGCGAGATTCTGGGAATCGAACAGCCTCGGATCGGACTGATGAACATCGGCAGTGAAGACGGCAAGGGAAATGATCTGTATCGGGAAACCCATCAGCGTCTGGCCGCTTCCGGCCTGGCGGATCGCTACGTGGGCAATGTGGAAGGCCGCGGTCTGTATCAGGGCGAAGCCGATGTTCTGGTCTGTGAGGGATTTGTCGGCAACATCGTGCTGAAAGTCAGCGAAGGCATGGCAGCGTTCATGATGCAGTCTGTGGGAGAAGCCCTTCTCGCGGAACTGAGCGACGAACGGGACCGGGCCGGAGCCGTGCTGCAGACGGTGTCGCGCCGCTACCGGTATCAGGAATCCGGCGGGGCTCCTCTGCTGGGCATCGACGGCACCTGCATCATCTGTCATGGTTCCAGCGATGCGGATTCGATTCGCAATGCTCTGAGAATGACGGTGGACATGGATGCCCATCACATCAACTCGCAGATCGTTGAAAAGCTGGCGGCGCAGACAGCGGATGCCTGAAACCGACACAGCAGGATGCTCCGGCCATCCGACTGCGGCCGGCGTCTGAAAAAAGGGCCTCCATCGGCGACGGACCATGTCGAAAATCGCATTTCTGTTTCCCGGCCAGGGCGCTCAGCATGTCGGCATGGGCCGGCATCTGGCCGACCAGTATCCTCGGGCTCGTGAACTGTACGACCGGGCTGCGGACATTCTGGGTTACGACCTGGCGAAGCTGTGTTTCGACGGCCCGGCTGAAGAACTCGATTCCACGATCGTCAGTCAGCCGGCTCTTTTCGTCACCAGCCTGGCGGCTCTGGAAAAACTGCGGGCCGACCGGCCGGATGTGGTTCTGGGCTGCGAAATGGCGGCCGGGCTGAGTCTGGGCGAGTACACGGCTCTCGTATTCGCCGGTGCTCTGTCGTTTGAAGACGGACTGCGTCTGGTTCAGCGCCGCGGACAGGCGATGCAGGCAGCGGCCGATGCGACACCGTCCGGAATGGTCAGTATTCTGCTGCTGGACGTTGAACGCGTGAATGCCATCTGTCAGGAAGCGTCCGGCCAGGGGCTCATCCGCATCGCCAACTATCTGTGTCCCGGCAATCTGGTTGTCAGCGGCGTCAATGCGGCGTGCGAGCGGGCGGCCGAACTGGCGGAAGCGGCCGGCGGCCGGGCGGTGCCCCTGGCGGTTGCCGGAGCGTTCCATACGGAAATCATGAAACCCGCTGATGACCGGCTGTCGGAAGCACTGTCAGAAGTGTCCCTGAAGTCTCCCGATCTGCCGGTGATCTCCAATGTGGATGCTCAGGCCCACACCGATCCGGACGACATTCGCGACATTCTCGTTCGACAGGTGGTGCAGCCGGTGCGGTGGGAAGAATGCCTGCGGGCGATGATGGAAGCCGGGTGCACGGAATTCTACGAAATCGGCCCCGGAAAGGTCCTCAGGGGACTCCTGCGTCGTATCAGCCGCCGCACACCATGCACAACGGTCAACGATTCGTTCGAATCGTGACAGGAACACCGCCTACGGCTGCTCACCCGCAGGAATTCATCGTCCGGCCGGCGCGCTGAGTTTACTTTTCAGGACGTGCTGGTACGGTAGGTTTCGGACGGGACGAACCCCGTTCGGTCCTGCCCGGACCTCCCTCAGGGCATTTCACCGGCACCTGTCGACGACCACCCATCCGGTGTTTCGGGACGTGTGCCGGGAAAGTCGATCCGGTGCTGTTCGGCGTTTTCTCACGCCGGCCCGTCGACAGTCTCTCGCTGTTCGCATGGCGAGCGACTGTGAACCTGTGCCACCGGCCGCTGTGCTGCAATCTCCTGCAAGGAATTCATTGATGACATCTGCCAGACTGCATCTGGACGGCAAGGACTATGAACTGCCCGTGGTACGCGGAAGCGAAGGGGAAACGGGTATTGTCATCGATCAGCTTCGCAGCAGCAGCGGAGCCATCACTCTGGACCCCGGTTTCACCAGCACGGGCGCCTGCCGCAGTGCCATCACGTTCATCGACGGCGCCAAAGGGATTCTGCGTTACCGCGGTTATCCCATTGAACAGCTTGCGGAACATTCAGACTTCGCCGAGGTCGCCTATCTGCTGCTGTACGGGGAACTGCCCACACAGGAACAGTCGGCCGCATTTCGGGCCGACCTGACCTACCACAGCATGATCCACGAAGACATGAAGAAGTTCTTCGAGGGATTTCCGCCCAACGCTCATCCCATGGCCATTCTGTCGGCCATGGTGGCGTCGCTGTCGACCTACTACCCGGGTACCGAAGAAGAAAGCAACGAAATCAATTTTGTGCGGCTCATCGCCAAAGTCCGGACCCTGGCGGCCTACGCCTACAAGAAATCCATCGGCCAGCCCACGATCTATCCGCGCAACGACCTGTCCTACTGCGCGAATTTCCTGCACATGATGTTCGCGGTTCCGGCGGAAGAATACGTGATCAATCCGGTCCTGGTCCGTGCCCTGAACATGCTGCTCATTCTGCACGCCGATCACGAACAGAACTGCAGCACATCGACGGTACGAATGGTCGGCAGCAGCCGGGCCAACATTTTTGCATCCATTTCTTCCGGCATCTGTGCTTTGTGGGGACCGCTGCACGGCGGAGCCAACCAGGCGGTTCTGGAAATGCTCCAGATGATCGCCGACGACGGCAGCGGATATCAGAAATGGATCGACCGGGCCAAGGACAAAGACGACAGTTTCCGTCTGATGGGGTTTGGCCACCGGGTCTACAAGAATTACGATCCCCGGGCCACGATTCTGCGGAAAATGGCAGCCGACGTGCTCGATGAACTGGGAGTCAGCGATCCGCTTCTGGACATCGCCCGCGATCTGGAACGCGTGGCTCTGGAAGACGAATACTTCGTGGAACGGAATCTGTATCCCAACGTCGATTTCTACAGCGGCATCCTGTACCGGGCCATGGGAATTCCCACCAACATGTTCACCGTCATGTTCGCCATCGGACGTCTGCCCGGCTGGCTGGCCCACTGGAAGGAACTGCGGGAAGACGACAGCAGCCGGATTTACCGGCCACGACAGATTTACACCGGATACACAGAACGCACGTACCAGCCGATCGAATCCCGCTGATCAGGACAGACTTTCATGTCGGATCCACTGTCCATTCGCGTGGCCGTCAACGGGGCGGCCGGCCGCATGGGAAAACGCGTCGCCGCGCTGACGCTTCAGGATGAGCAGCTTGAACTCGTCGCGGCCCTGGAAAGTGACCGGCACCCCGACCTGGGACGCGATGCGGGCGAACTCTGCGGTGCCGGATCGTGCGGTGTCCCCCTGACGGCCACGCTGGATCACTCTGTCGATGTGGTCATCGATTTTTCCACCCCGGAAGGCGTGGAACGGATCGTGGACCTGTGCGAAGAACGCCGCATCCCCCTGGTCATCGCCACAACCGGCCTGTCGAAGGCCCAGCGGACCCGCATCGACGAAGCGGCTCTGACCATTCCTGTGGTGAAATCGCCCAGTATGTCGATGGCCGTCAATCTGATCATGAAACTCGTCGGCGATGCGGCGGCCGTGCTGAAGGACAACCCGTCCGGAGTGGACGTGGAAATCATTGAACGGCACCACCGGTTCAAGGAAGATGCCCCCAGCGGGACGGCTCTGCATTTCGGACGGATCATCGCAGACCGCATGGGCCAGACAGACCATGTGCACGGCCGGCACGGCCGCACGGGTCAGCGGCCCCGGGGAGAAATCGGGTACCATGCGCTCCGCACGGGCGATAACGTCGGCGAACACACGATCGTCTTCGGCATGATGGGAGAAACCATCGACATCACGGTACGCGGCCACACGCGGGACAGCTATGCCTGGGGAGCCCTGCAGGCAGCCCGTTTCATCATCGGGCAGGGAGCCGGCCGTTACTCCATGGCCGATGTGCTCGGCCTGAACGATCAGGACGACTGACATCATGCGGGCCGTTATCCAGCGTGTCCTGGAAGCCTCTGTGTCCGTGGACGAACAGATCGTCGGACAGATCGGACACGGCTTTCTGGTTCTTCTGGGTGTGGCAGACGGCGACACTCAGGAAGACGTCATCTGGACCGCCGGCAAGGTGCGGGGACTGCGGGTGTTCGACGATGCCGACGGACGCATGAACCTGGCTCTGGAAGATGTCGGCGGGTCGGTTCTGGTGGTCAGCCAGTTCACGCTGCTGGGCGACTGCCGAAAAGGCCGCCGGCCCGGTTTCGCGGCAGCAGCGCCGCCTGAGCTGGCCGACCGTCTGTACCGCAGCTTTGTGGCCGAACTGCGGGGTTACGGGCTGCAGGTGGAAACCGGAACATTCCGGGCGGCCATGCAGGTTCGGCTGGTCAACGACGGTCCCGTCACCCTGCTGATCGACAGCCGCGACCGCTGACCGGCCGGATCCGCTTCGATTGTCCTGGACACAACCGCATCCGGACGGAACACAGAGCCTGTTCGCTCAGCTCGCCCCATCCCTCGGAAATCGCTCTCGGAAACAGCCGTCAGACATGCTGAAGGCCGATCAGTCGTCCGGACCATCCAGATGGAACAGGCGCCGCAGTGCTTCCAGCAGACCGTGCGGCGGTCCGGTACGCGCTTCGTCTCGCAGCGTTTCCAGAGGCGGATGCAGCAGTTTGCTCACGATGCGATGGACCGTTCGATCGACGGCCGCCCGATCCGCATCGCTCAGATGCGGCAGTTTCCGATACAGGGCCGCCAGCTCCGCATCCCGAATCTCTTCGGACCGTTCCCGCAGCCGCCGCACCACCGGACCGGTGGCCCGGTGGTACACTTCCTGCAGGAACAGATCGGCCTGCTGTTCGATGATGCGCCGGGCCTGAACGACTTCCGCCTGCCGCGCCTGCCGGTTGGCTTCGCAGACAGTTTTCAGCGCATCGATGTCGTACAGAAACACGTTGTCATCGATGTCTGCGATCTGCGGATCGAAATCACGCGGAGCTCCCAGATCGAGAATCAGCAGGGGATGGCGGTCGCCGGCCGCCCGGAGTTTTTCCAGACGTTCGCGTGAGACGATCGGCTGCGGTGCGCCTGTCGCGCCGATGATCAGGTCGGCCTGCTGCATCCGGCGATCCAGGTTTTCCGGAACATCCGTCCGGCCTCCGAACTGTTCGGCCAGTTCAAAGGCCCGCTGCGGGCTGCGATTGATGATGACGAACTGCCGTCCCCCCGCATCATGCAGATAGCGGAGCGTTTCTTCCGCCATTTCCCCGGCACCGATCACCAGGATCTGCTTGTTATCGAAGCGGTCGAAAATGGACCGGGCGAACTCCCCCACAGCCACACTGGCCACGGACACCCGTCCTTCCGCCAGCCGCGTTTCCGTCCGCACCCGGGACGACACTTTCAAAGCCTGCTGAAACAGATGATTGGTCAGCGGGCCGCACGATTCGTATTCCCCGGCAATGCGGTAGGCTTCGCGGACCTGCGTGACGATCTGCGGTTCCCCCAGGACCATGCTGTCCAGACTGCAGACCACTTCGAACAGGTGCAGAACGGCATCGCGTCCGTGGTGAAACAGCACACTGTCGGTCAGTTCGTCGGATGGAATGTCGTGAAATTCGGACACGAATTCCGCCAGTTGTCCTGGAGACAGCGGGCTGTCCGGATCATCTTCCGCGGCGTACATTTCCACCCGATTGCAGGTGGACAGAACCACCAGTTCCGAAGCCGGGTATCGGTGCCGCCAGCGGGCGTATGCCGTCTGCAGCTGGCGTTCATCGGTGAACGCCAGTTTTTCGCGGAGACTCAGATCCGCCGTGCGATGACTGCAGCTCAGAACCAGCACGTTCATTCTTCAGACAGCCCGGCCGAATCGGAAACGGAAGAGGGCACATCGGGATCCGCCCGGCCTCCCTGGTGAATGCCTCCGGTCACGAACGTCAGACCGAAAATCGCCAGCAGCAGACAGATTCCGGCCTGCAGCGTCCGTCGGGCCACCAGCCGGCCGGTCTGATCCTTTCGGCGAAACAGCAGAGCCAGATTCACGGACATCACGGCCCAGGAACCGATGGTGGCCCAGACAATCGGATCCTTCCACAGTCCGGTCCGCCCGCCCGATTCGGCATCAGCCAGCAAAAAGCCGCTGAACAGTCCCACCGTCAGCAGAGGCAGACTGCCCAGCACCAGCCAGTAGTTGATGCGAAACAGCCTTTCCAGGCTCGGCAGCTTCAGTCGCCGAACCCACTGCCATCTCCCGTGCAGCCGGCGGTACTGCAGCAGGTACATCAAAGCGGACAGGCTGGCAGCGGCGATGCAGCCGATGCCGATCGCCAGGGAAGCCGCATGCACGATGGCCCACCAGCGTCCGGCTCCGGAACGCACCACATCGGAGGGGCCGGCATCGACGGACACGGCCAGCAGAATGAGCCCCACAACGGCCGGAAGCAGAAACAGTCCCTGATACGATTTGGTGGAAAACTGCAGCCACAGACTCGCCGCCGCAGCCAGCCAGGCCACGACCAGCAGCCAGTCGTGGCTGCTGCCGACCAGCGGAGGCAGTCCGGATGCCTGAAAACGGGCCACCAGGTAGGCCGTGTGCGCCACCAGGCCGGCTGCCAGCATGACGACAATCGTGCCGTCCACGACACGGGTCCGCCGGCCGAAAAACCGGGCGATTTCTGCCGTCAGCGCCACAAGGTAGCTGAGCAGAAAACAGGACAATTGCACGCGAAGCAGCAGTTCCACGGAACCGAACCTGCTGAAGACCAGGGAAACGTCTTCTATCTTACGGTCTGTGCGTGCTGTTCCCCACCGTCGAATGGCCGTTCGCACGGTCGGGAATCAGAACGGTCCCTGCCGGAGGCCCCGAAAACCTCACAGAAGGCCATCCGGGACCGAATGCGAAAACCGGATCAGGGAACCACCGTCAGCACGGAACTTGTGCGGATGTGAGGCTTCAGGTCGTCCGGATTCCACCATGTCGGCTTGAGTCCGCGCCGCGAATAGAGCTTCTCTCCCTGATCGAGAAAATGAGGAGAATCCGGATGACCGCTCTGCCCCCACGGGGTGCAGGTCAGCGATTCGATACCGTCTTCGCGGAAGAACATCAGGATCAGAGCCATCGTGCCGTTGCGGGCCGTGTACTGCCCCGGGATCTCGGGATCCGGATCGCAGCGCACATCGAACAGGGTTTCAGAAAAGTTGGCTTCCTTACTGCCGCTGCGAAATTCGGCTCCGCCTACCGGAAAAAACCGACCCTCGCGTCCCACACGGTGCACATCTCCCCAGGGGACATCCCAGCGACCGTACTTCTGCTTGAGTTCGGCGATGGTGGCCTGCAGCAGATCCAGAGCCGCTGCCTGATCGGGTCTGGAAAGATGGCCGCCGTGAGCGAGCGGAGACACATCCAGGGCGTTCCCGCACTTCAGACGCCAGAACTTGTAAACACACGTCGCGGTGGCTTCCGGAGTGAACTGTCCGTCCCAGGACAGAATCGCCTCCACGACCGCGGCAAACTCGGCATCCTTCATCTTTTCCGTTCCGGCCGATTCCACCATGGACCGCAGTTCGTTCTGCCACCGTTCCGCCTGGATGTCATGCACATCCAGCGCCATCGCGATGGCTTCTTCACGTGTGATCGACGTGTCGCCGTCCAGGAGCTGACGGGCCCGGATGCTGCGGGGATTGTTTTTCTCCCAGTCGGCCGCATTGAAGATGTGCGGCAGGTAGCGGTCTCGAATCAGAGGAGAATCCGGCATCATCACCTCCGGAGTGACATTGCAGTTCTGCATGAATCCCTGGGGCGGATTGATGATGTGCACCAGATCGTCCACATGATGAATGCCTTTCCATGCGGTGGCCGATGTGTGTCCCGGAACGGGAGCCGTCCAGTCGTATCCGGACGGGCGAATGGGCGTCATTCCGGCCCGAACATACCCGATGTTTCCTTCGACATCAGCGAACATCACGTTCTGTTCGTTGAATTCTCCCATACCGATGGCGTCGTAAAACTCATACACGTTCCTGGCGGTCACCATCTTCCAGCTCTGCTGCATGATCTTCGTGGCGTTCAGCAGCGGGGCCGCTCCCACCCAGGCCAGACTGTCATCGTCTTCGGCCATCCGGATCACCGGCCCCAGATGCGTGTACAGAGCCGTTTTCACGACCGGGTCCGCTCCTTTGACGGGAATCGTGAACTGCTCGACGTCCATCGGCCGCCACGTGCCGTCGTACAGGTATTCCGGACGTTCTCCCCGGTGAATCGTCATTTCGTAGGCGTCTCCGCAGTCCGGTCCACCGGTTGTCAGAGCCCAGCCCACATAACGGCTGTGCCCGATGCCCAGCAGCGGAGTCCCGATCAGAAAATACCCATTCATCTGCAGTTCCTGAGCATGGACGCGGGCTTCGTACATCACGGCCAGACCTTCCCAGGTCAGATGCGGATCGGCCAGCAGAATGGCCGTGCCGTCCGCAGACCGTGATGGCGCCACGGCCCATTCGTTGGACTGCATCGGCGGCCGAGACCGGCGATTGTTCAGATCGTCCATGATGGCCCCCAGAGGCCAGCGCAGCACCATGGCACGGCTGATGGTCAGAGGCATCCAGGGTTCCAGTTTCACAGCGTGTTCGGGAACATCGTCCGGATGTTCCGCCACCCACGCGTTGATCCCCGCCGTGAAGCGAGTCATGATGCGTTTCAGGTGATCCGGCAGGCCGTCCCAGGATTTCTGTGCCATCTGCGTGTTGCGGCACAGACGCATCATGTAATCCTGTTCCACGAATTTCGGCCCGAACGCTTCCGCCATCGTGCCCATTCCGGTGCGGACGGCCGTATAGATGTCCGACAGCCGGTCTTCGGCCTGAGCATATCCCAGCCCGTACGCTCCACATGCCGGATCATCGGCGAACACATGGGGCACCCCCCAGGCATCGCGATGCACCGTCACCTGCTCAGCACAGAAGGCAGACGACGCGAACAGACCGCTGAGAACCCCGGCGGCGACAGAAACAGTACGCAGCATGTCCTGGAACTTTCGTGAAAGATGATGGAGCGGACAGAATGCCAGACAGCACCAGCGGCACAGCCGCGGCCATTGCGAAACGGCATTCTGGAAAATCCACAGGGAAATTCCAGTTCCCCGCGGCCGTTCTCGGATCTGCATCCGCTGCCGCCCGGATCGAACTGCCCGGCCCTGATGGGGATCCTCCACGTCTCCGGCCCCATCCGGCCGATCAGTCCGCCCGGGGCAGCCAGAGATCGACCTGAGCATGCATGGTGTACAGCCGCCACTGCCGGCCGTCGTGAAGGAGCAGACCGCTGGATTTGTTCTCTTCGACCGGAAGCAGCGGTCCGCGGCGAAGTTTCGACCACCGTTTCAGGTCTCGCGACACGGCCAGGTACGTGCACCAGTCGCGTGGTTTCGCGGGGCTTCCGGTTCCGTGCATCACGGCGACGAATCGGTCACCGATGTGCACGATCTGATTCATGGCGATCATGCGGGCGTCCCAGTCCGCCGGCCCCGGGCGGAGCACCGGGTCGTCCGTCACATTGGTCCAGACACGGCGGTCCGGGGACGTGGCCACCCAGACACCCGCGTCATATCGTTCGTAAAACAGGTACCACAGATCCTGGTGCCTCAGCAGAACGGGCGTTCCCAGCGGCCCCGGATCCACCGGCGTTCCGTTCTGACGGCGTACATCCAGCCCTCCGATGCGGGTCCACCGAATGCCGTCGTCCGATTCGAGCATATGCGGCTGATCGCGGGCGCCCTCGGCCACCATGATGTACCGTCCCCGGTGTTTCAGCACCATCACGTCTTCTGTCCAGACGTCATCGTAAATCGGATTGTCGGACCAGCGCGTCCATGTGATGCCGTCTTCCGACGTGGCGTATCCCAGCTTCATCTGAAGCGGCACATCATCTGTGTTGTATCCGGTGTACCACAGTTTCCAGAGATCTCCGTCCTTCATGATCCAGCCGCGTTCGCGAATCCGGGCATCCCACTGTCCGGGCCGGCCTTCGAACACGGGATTCACCGCGCAGCCCGTCCATTCCGCATCGAGCACACCGCCGGCATCCGGACCGGCTGCCCATGCCGACACGGCGGTCCACACCAGCCACACCGCCGCTGCCGCGGCCATTTCCGGTCGTCTGGTCGTCATCTCATCCCCCCGTCGCCCTCGTCGCAGAATCCAGAGCCCGTTCAATGCGGTCCCACAGAAGATCGGCCGGTTCGGTTCCCACGCTGAATCGCAGCAGCCACCGGGACACCCCACACTGTTCGGCGAATTCCAGTTCGTGGTAGTGAGCCAGAATGGTGTACGGACAGCACAGGGAAAAACGGGTTCCCAGATTTGGTCCCTTGCAGAATTCCAGCCGGTCGAAAAATGCGGGAGTCACGCGGGCCGCATCGCGCAGCACGATGGAAAACAGAGCACCGCGGCTCGTGTCGTCTTCCTCTTCTTCCTCTTCGGAAGGATAAAACACGTCCGCCACCGCCGGATGGGCCCTGAGCCGGGCCACCAGTTCCTGGGCACCGCGCACACACTTCCGCACACGGTTGTCCAGATCCCGGGAATTCTGTTCCAGAACATCGGCGTCGGTGTCGCTGAGTGTTTCCTGAAACCCGGCATCGACGACCTGCTTCAGAGAACGAAAGCGGGAACTGCCCGGGTTCAGAATCAGGGCACCGGCCAGAACGTTTCCTGTGCCGCTGAAGTACTTGGTCAGGCTCGTCACAACCACATCGCATCGCGGCAGAACCGACCGGCGGCTGCAGGCCCGCAGGGTGTCGTCCACGATGAACACGGCATCGTGTTCATCGCACAGCCGATGCAGGCTGTCCAGATCGGGAGTGGTCAGCAGGGGATTCGCGGGAGACTCACAGAACACCGCCGACACGGACCGGGCAGCGAACCGGTCGCGCAGAACTTCCAGATCACGGTCGTTTCCGGCCGGAAGAAACACGGCCTGCGCCCCGGGAAATCTCTGCTGAATCTTCAGGGAATCGACATAGGGAAAACCGAACTGGCACGTGGGCTGTCCGGGGGATCGTCGCCGGACGGCACGCCACACGGCCGCCACGGCCGCCATCCCGGATGCCCACAGACAGACGCAGTCGGACGGCACACCATGCCGATCGGCCACACGCCGACGAATCTCACGGCGGGCCTCGGTTTCGGAAAACGTCACCTGGCGACCATCCAGAATGTCGCGTGCCATTCGCGACGACACGATTTCTCCGGCATGCTGCCAGTACTGCCGCAGCAGCGGCATTTCCTCCGGCGACACGGACACTCCGGCACACGGCTGGCCGGCGATCTCCTGAATAACGGCCGATGTTCCTCCCGCATGCCGCACATACTCCACAGCCCGCTCCGCAGCCGCTTCCGACGCGAACGGCAGGCCGGCACCGTCGGCGAACAGGCGTTCACAAAGCCGACGCACGTCGGGATGGATGCAGAACCGAGGGTACGCCGCCTGAAGCCGGCCGACGACGTGTTCATCGCCTTCTTCGTAGGCGATGTTGTCCTGCCAGCGGGGCAGACAGGCCGACACGGCATCCCGATCATCCGGCAGGGGCAGTCCGAGATGTTCGGCCTGCCAGCGAGGCGAGGTGGTCAGATCGACGGGCATGAAACGCATCACCGGCTGCCCAGGCAGCCACAGGTTGCGGAATCGGACAGAGAGAGGAATGCAGAGAAATCGGAATCACCGGATTCGTTCAGATGTCGATTCCGTGATTCATGTACAGGGACGGCTGATCGGTTTCCGGGCGGCCAACGGCCTGAGCCGGCACACCGGCGAAGGTGGAATGGGGCGGCACATCCGTCAGGACAACACTTCCCGCACCGATTTTGGCGCCTTCCCCGACTTCCACATTGCCCAGGATCTTGGCCCCCGCACCGATCAGAACGCCGGTACGCACTTTGGGATGGCGGTCGCCGCCCGTTTTGCCGGTGCCGCCCAGCGTCACTTCATGCAGCATCGACACGTTGTCACCGACGACGGCGGTTTCGCCAATGACCACCGATGTGGCATGATCCATCAGAATCCCTTTGCCGATGCGGGCCGCCGGATGGATGTCGACCCCGAACACTTCGGAAATGCGGTTCTGCAGATGCACAGCCAGCAGAGTCCGGCCATCGTTCCACAGCCAGTGGGCCGTCCGGTAGGCGGACAGAGCGTGAATTCCTTTGAGATACAGCAGCGGCACCAGGCAGCAGTTCACAGCCGGATCCCGATCGCGTGCCGCCAGAATGTCGGCTTCGATGGCTTTCCGGATGCCAGGATCGGACTTCATGGCCGTTTCCATCATCTCCCGCACCTGCATGCCGGAAAGCGTCTGTGATTTCAGTTTGCCGGCCAGATGAAAACTGACTGCATCGCACAGGCTGTCGTGATTCAGAACAGTAGCGTGCAGATAGCTGGCCAGCATCGGTTCCGACCGGACCTGCAGACGGGCTGTTTCCCGAATGGACTGCCAGACGTCTTCTTCGGAACATTCTGTCGCCACCGGTGTGTTTTTCGACGTTTCGCTCACGATCCTGTTCACTGTTTTACGTTCAATATGTCTGTGTGCGTTCAATCTGCCTGGACACTGACGGAAATCCATCCGCGGACGATTTACCGGAAGATCCCGGTTTCGTCGTGTTCCGTCGGGTCCGGCATCCCGTGCATTCTGACAGGTGCGTCCTGGAAATCAGGCTCCATCGGCATCGTTCCTGAATACGGAATCGTCTGCCGGACGGACGGATTCAGTTTGACCGATCCCCGGAAACTCACAAGCTGGACAGCCGGTTTGTATCCAAATGAAGGGGATTCTGCCGGACCGGGGATGAAAACCGACATCCTTCCCGGGCCGGTTCATGGAGGATTCCGCAGCAGACACGTAAAATGGCTTCACCGGATCGGACGGGCTGCTGATGCCGGCCGATCTCAGTTCTTCCCGATTCAAAGGACTTCACGATGAAAACACTGTTCAGAAACCCTGTCGTCACGGCCATTCTGGGACTTGCTGCCGGATTGATCATCAGCGGATTCCAGGGGCCTCGGCATCTGACAGCGGGAACAGCCAGCGGGAACGACAAATTTTCCATGGTGACCGTCCCGGTGACTGGTGTGGGTGGCATCGGCGACACGGAAGCGGTTTTTGTACTCGATCACCTCACCGGTATCCTCACCGGCGGCTGGCTGAACACCAACACCGGCACCTTCTCCCACCAGTTCGTCCGCAATGTGGGAGCCGATTTCCAGATTCCCGCCGGTGACCGCAATCCGGCCTGGGCCCTGGTTTCCGGAGCCGCTCAGCTTCGGGGCAGCGGCAACCAGCCGGCGCTGGGAGCGATCTATATTGCGGAAAAAAATTCCGGAGCGGTCCTGGCTTACGGATTTCAGCAGCCGCGGGGCCGCGGAGCGGCGGTTCCTCTGAATATCGTGCGCATTGCCGGTTTCAATTTCCGTGAACCGGCCAACTGACACCACCGGGGCGGTCTCCAGGAATTCCACCTGGACGTGCAGCGGGGGCGCGTGGTGGAATCCGTATTCGTCGTTGTCCTTTCCGGTTCCCGGTGTCTGCCGCGATTCCCTTCCGAATGATCTGTCCAGCGTGCCTGATTCCCTCATCCTGACCATCCGGATGCTCCGAATGCTGTCTGTCTGCCTGACGGTCCTGTTACTGATTTCTGCGTGTTCGCCACTGCAGGGAAGCGACTGGCCCTGGTGGCGGGGACCGTTTCGAAACGGAGTCGCCGACGGCGATCAGAATCCACCGCTCACCTGGGATGCCGACCACCATGTCGTGTGGAGGTCGGAAGTTCCCGGCCGCGGACACGGATCCCCCATCGTCGTCGGAAACCATGTGTGGCTCACCGCAGCAGATGAATCGGTTCAGCAGCAGATGCTGCTGTGCTTCGACCGAACCACAGGACGTGAACACTGGCGAACGGTGATTCACCAGGGCGGCCTGCGGAAGGAGGGCAATCGCAAAGCCACTCTGGCATCCACGACCCCGGCGTGCGACGGAAAACACGTCTACGTGAATTTTCTGAACAGCGGAGCCGTGTGGACAACGGCGGTGGATCTTTCCGGACGAATCGTGTGGCAGAAGAAAGTCTGCGACTACGTCGTGCATCAGGGCTACGGCAGTTCGCCCGCGGTGTACGACGGACTGGTGATCGTTTCAGCCGACAACAAAGGCGGCGGCGCTGTGGCCGCCTTTCAGGCGGACACGGGGGATCTGGAATGGATTCATCAGCGGCCCGAAAAACCCAACTACCCGTCTCCTGTCATCATGACACTTTCCGGCCGCGATCAGGTGATTCTCACCGGCTGCGACCTGATCACCGGCATCGATCCGCGAAGCGGGACTGTTCTGTGGGAAGTGCCCGGAGCCACGACGGAGTGCGTGACATCGGCGGTCACCGATGGACAGCGCATTTTCACCAGCGGCGGCTACCCCGAAAATCACATCTCGGCCGTTTCGGCCGACGGATCGGGAACGCTCATCTGGCGGGACAACGTTCGCCTGTATGTCCCGTCCATGCTCATTCACGACAATCATCTGTTCGCCGTGCTCGATTCGGGCATCGCCGTCTGCCGCGAAACGGCCACGGGAAAAACCGTGTGGAAACACCGGCTGTCCGGAAATTTCAGCAGTTCACCCGTTCTGGCGGGCGGCCGCATCTACGTCACCAGCGAAAGCGGGACGACTTACGTGTACGCAGCCTCCACCGAGCGGTTCCGTCTTCTCGCCCGCAATCAGCTCGGTGACGAAGTGTTCGCCACTCCCGTTTTCTGTGACGACCGCATTTTCAATCGGATCGCTCACCAGGAAGACGGACAGCGTCAGGAATACCTGTACTG
The DNA here is from genome assembly GCA_015485495.1 of Planctomycetaceae bacterium. Classification (GTDB taxonomy): domain Bacteria; phylum Planctomycetota; class Planctomycetia; order Planctomycetales; family Planctomycetaceae; genus S139-18. The sequence goes on along the minus strand of WFTL01000021.1, from coordinate 44,516 downwards.
TCTGGGAAGATCAGAACGTTCGCCAAAGCACACTCCGACCGACAGGTCTTCATCAGAAGACCGTGTGCCATGATCTGTTTCCGGCGGCGTTCGGCGATCCCGGCCGGCGGCCTTTCTGCAGAATTGCCGCACACCGGCGGCGAACGCCCCTGACCATCCGGCCGTCTCCCGGATACAATCCACACGGACCGCTTCATCGCGGAAGCTGTCCTCTGCGTTTCGACAGCGTGTTTCTTTCAGGCATTCCCCCTTTTCTCAGTCGTCCCGGAACTGAATGATGACCGACAACCGATCTGCCGATGCGGCCGGACATTCCACCGAATCCGTCTCTGCGGATCCCGTCTCCAGCGGGGCTTCCGCATCGGAATCCGTCCCTGCCGATTCCCCCGCCCCCGAAGAAAACGCCGGCGCAGAACACAGCGCTGATGCCGGAACACCTCCGCCGACAACCGAAGAAGACTGGCTCAACGCCCTGCGTCAGGTCGTCGACCCGGAACTGATGGTCAACATCGTCGATCTGGGTCTGGTGTACTCGGTGGCACCGGATGAAGAAGAAGACCATGCTCTGGCCGTGGAAATGACGCTGACCAGTCCGGCCTGTCCGGCCGGACCGCAGATCATCCAGCAGGCGAAGATGGCTCTGGAACGTCTGCGGGATGTCAACGTGGCGAAGATCACGCTGACCATGACGCCGCCCTGGACTCCGGAACGCATGACGGATGAAGCGCGCGATCAGTTAGGGATTTTCTGACGGACGCCCGCAGAGTTCCGTCACGATTTCTGCCAGGCGGCTGACCGTATCCCGATGACGGCTCAGATCCGCCGGCGAGGTGTCCGGGCCGTAAAGCTGTTCCAGCCGCCTTCCCAGCTGAATTCCTTCCGCAGAATCGGCCGGCGGCATGGTCAGATCGCGGGCATTGCCGCGCACCATTCGCAGCCCGTCGATCACGCGGCGCAGATACCAGCAGGCCTGCTGTGCCGGTCGACGCATGTTCTGCGGCAGCAGCCCCAGATCGAACGCCGCTTCCAGAGCCGTCGCGGTGCCGGTGGTCCGCAGCTCTGCAAAACGATGACCGAAGGTGAGCTGCACCGCCTGGACCGAATACTCCAGATCAACCAGCCCCCCCTGACTGAGCTTGACGTTTACTGTCCCGGGAACGACATGCTGACGGATCTGTTCTTCCCGGAGTCCCTGCATGGCCACGAAATCGAACGGCCGGCCGTCGAAAATCACTTCGTCCCGGACACGGCGCACCCGCTGTGCAAACGATTCATCCGAACCAAACGGCCTCAGACGAATCATCGACTGACGTTCGAAGGCCCACGCGGTGCCTCCGGCCCCGTAATAGGTGCGGAACTGGCTGAGTGACACGGCCGCTGTTCCGGCCTGTCCCCACGGACGCATTCTCAGATCGACATGAAAAATCCCGTCGTGCCGCGACGAAATCCGGTCCACCGTGCGGTGCAGCAGACGATCGAACCAGCGGGCGGTTTTCCGATCGCCGTCCCCGTCATAAATCAGAAGCACTTCGACATCCGACCCGTAGCCCATTTCGCGGCCGCCCAGTTTTCCCAGTCCGGCCAGCGTCCAGGGAACCCGGGGAACATCCTGCCCGGACTGAACGGCCAGTTCCTGCCAGGCCAGTTGTGCAGCCGTTTCCAGAACCACTTCTACCAGTTCGCAGATTTCGCGGCTGAATACACCGAATTCCCGGCTGTGTCCCAGCACGTGCCGCAGTTCAATGCGAAACAGATGCTCGTCCTTGAACCGGTTCAGCCGAACCGTGGCATCGGCCCCACCGGGATCACCGGCAGCGGGCTGCTCCCGCAGTATCTGCCGTGCCTGATGCCGCAGGATGTCCTGAGTCACCGCTGTCCGCAGCGGTTCCGGATCACTCAGCAGAGTCATCGCCGATTCCTGCAGCCGCAGGGCGTCTTCCCAGAGATGGCGGCTGAGTCCCAGGACCCGGGCCGCCCGCTGCAGGACATCGGGATCGCGCAGCGTCCGTGCCCGTTCGTCGTGGCGGACGTCGTTCAGCACCGCCTGCAGCAGCCTCCGGAACCTCAGCAAAGCCGCCGCAGGATCGGCGCTGTCCGGCAGCCACAGAGTGAACTGCTGAATCAGGGCGACCGCCGTGTGTACGTCGCGAATCCGTTCCGGTCTCAGCGGTTCCTGCCGGTCCGATTCCGTAACGAACAGTTCATCTTCGACGCATCCGTCGTGCACTTCGATCTGAGCCTGCCGGATGCGAAAGCCGCACACGTTCAGCGCATTGGACAGTTCGAACAGAAACCCGGGACTGTCGGTCACATGAATGGAAACGATGGTCGCCTTCCTGTCCGGAGAAACCCGGTCCGTCAGACGCAGTCGGCCGCTGCCCCGGCGGCTGCCGTCCTGCCTCTGCATCCGTTCGCAGAACCCGTCGATGAGCTGTTCCCGGACGACATCCGGGCCGTCCGTGCGCATCGTCTTCAGACTTTGCTGAATCCCGTCGCACAGCCGGGCCGCCAGGGCATCCGGCAAACGGCCGTCAGTCTGCGATTCGACCGTCATTCGGCAGACGAACATTCCTGAAGGAACATCTGTTTCGTCTGCAGCCCCCGGCCCGGTCGATACGCGTCCATCGCGAATGTCCACTCCCAGGGCGAACAGTCGGCCGCTGATCAGCGTCAGCAGTTCCGGACGGTCTTCGGCTGCCAGCAGCAGCACCCCCCGATCTTCTGACACGGGCAGAAGTTCGGCCTGCACGCGTTTCGATTCGGCAGCGTCTTTCAGAAGCCGCTGCAGTTCGGGACCGAATCGGCTGTCCGTTTTCTGCCCGCCGGCATCCGGTCCTGCGGCCCCTGGCGGTTCCCATCCGGCATCTGTCCGGGCGACAGCGGCCCCGGCCGATGCATGCGAACCGAAATGCCGTTCGAAAATTCGGCGGACCGTGCGTCGGTGTTCCTCAAAGCGATTCATGAAGGTCGCTTCGTCCGGATAGTCGAGCCGCAAAGCCAGCCAGCGCTGCAGACGGGCATCGCGGGGCACCTCGTGCGTCTGCCGGTTGTGCTGAAGCTGCAGAGCGTGTTCCACGGCCCGCAGAAACACATAGCCTTCCCTCAGCTGCTGATAGGTGGCAGCGTCGAGCAGACCGAAATCCGCCAGCCGCAGCAGAGCATGCAGCGTGTTGGCACTGGCCAGCCGCGGTTCGCGGCCGCAGTGCATCAACTGCAGCGACTGAGTGAGAAATTCGATGTCACGAATGGAACCGATTCCCAGTTTGACTTCACGGTCCTGCCTTCCGGTGCGGACCAGATTCGCCTCGATGACATCCTTCATGCGGCGAATCGAATCCCGAATCGTCTGTTTCGATTCCGTGAACAGCACTTCGGGAAGGCGGCTGAGAAACCTGCGGCCCGTTTCGATTTTCCCTGCGATGCAGCGGGCCTTCAGCAGGGCCTGTTTTTCCCAGAGCTGCGCCGGGCCGGCCAGGTATTCCGTCCAGGCATCGGGGGTGGTCACCAGGGGACCGGCGCTGCCCCACGGCCGCAGCCGCAGATCCACGCGATACAGAAAGCCGCCTCCGGAATGTTCGCTCAGACTGTCGATCATGCGGCGAGCCGCCGTCAGCCCCTGGCTGTCGCAGTGATCTGCAACGAGCACCAGGTCGATGTCGGAACTGTAGTTGAGTTCTTCTCCGCCCAGTTTCCCCAGGGCCAGCACGGCAAACGGTGCTCGCGTGGTCTCGGTTTCGGCCAGTTCCAGACACGTCCGCACCATGGCATCGGCCAGCAGAGACAGCTGCAGCGTCACATGCTGCAGGCTGAACAGACCGAACACATCGCACATGCCGATTCGAAGCTGTTCCCGGCGCTGGTACTGCCGCAGGGCCGTCAGAGGCGGTTCCGGGGACTGGGCGATGAACGCAGCGGCTTCGTCGGTGAACTGCCGGTCGGATTTCAGTTCGGACACCCTTCGGTGAACACTCAGAAAGGGCAGGGCATCCGGATCAGACACCAGCACGTGTGTCAGAAAGGGGCTGCTGCCGGCGAAGCGACTGAGAATCTCCAGAGACCGCGGAGCCTGGCTGAACAGATCGAAGGCATGCTGCGGAGACGGAGAAGCCCGGATCAGATCGCGCACGGCGTCCAGAGTCGCAGCAGGATTCATGGCCGTCTGCAGAAGACGGGCCAGAATTTCATACCAGTCCGGCGTGTCCTGACTGTCGCCCTGGACCGCCCGCCAGTATTCCCGCAGTTCCTGCAGCGTCTGTGCGCAGCGGCCGGCATCTTCCCAGCCTCTGTCCGCCAGCAGGGCCGTCAGCGAGTCGACGGCATGCGGTTCCAGGTTTTCAAATCGAGGAAACATTCGGGAACCGTGTTCACGCTGTTGTGATCGCGTCGGCTGATGACCATAAGAACAGACGCGGTGTTTCATCCACCTGAGTCCGCGGAACCTGCAGCATGACAGCCCCTTCGTCCGACATTCTCGAAACCTTCGACAATCCCTGTCCGGACCGCCGCTACATCATCGAAACCGTGGCGCCGGAATTCACGTCCGTCTGTCCGATCACCGGCCAGCCGGACTTCGGAACGATCACCATCACCTACATTGCCGACAGGAAATGTTTTGAACTGAAATCCCTGAAACTGTACCTGCAGCAGTATCGGAATCACGGTGCATTCTACGAACATGTCACGAATCTGATACTGGATCATCTGGTTCAGGTCACGCAGCCGCACTGGATGCGCATCCAGGCGGCATTCACGCCGCGGGGAGGCATTCGCACGTCGGTCACCGCCGAACACGGGCAGGCGCCGACGGAAACGTTCTGACGGACTTTCATCATCGGGAACACATCATGGGCAAGGCATGGGGCGGTCGGTTCCGTCAGGAAACGGACCCGCGGGTGGAGGCATTTACCGAATCGATCAGTTTCGATCGGCGGCTGTACGATGTCGATATCCGCGGGTCTCAGGCCCACGCGCGCATGCTGGCTCATGTCGGGCTGATTTCCGAAGACGACTGCCGACAGATTGTGCAGTCGCTGGATGCCATTCGAACGGAGATCGAATCCGGAACGTTCGAATACCGAACGGATCTGGAAGACATCCACATGCACATCGAACGGGCCCTGATCGACCGAATCGGCGATGTGGGACGGCGCCTGCACACCGGTCGCAGCCGCAACGATCAGATTTCCACGGATCTGCGGCTGTATGTCCGTGAAACGATCGATGAATTCGACGCTTTGCTGCAGGACTGCCAGAAGGCCTTCCTGGATCGCTGCGAACAGGATGCCGACGTCATCCTTCCGGGATATACGCACCTGCAGCGCGCCCAGCCGGTTGCCGCCGCTCATTACTGGCTCGCCTACTGCGAAAAGCTGCAGCGCGACCGGGACAGGCTGCAGGACTGCCGTTCCCGCGTGAATGTGTGCCCGCTGGGTGCAGCCGCGCTGGCCGGAACCAGCCTGCCGATCGATCGGGAATTCACGGCCCGGGAGCTGGGATTCGACAGTGTCGCCGCCAACAGCCTGGATGTGAGCAGCGATCGCGACTTTCTCGCGGAATTCGTCTTTGCCCTGTCTCTGATTGCCGCCCACCTGAGCACATGGTGCGAAGAATGGATCATCTGGTTCACCACGGAGTTCGGTTTTCTGAAGCTGCCGGATGCCTACACGACCGGATCGTCCATCATGCCGCAGAAACGCAACCCCGACGTGCTGGAACTGATCCGAGGAAAAACGGCCCGCGTCATGGCGGCCGTGCCGCAGCTTCTGATGCTCATCAGGAACCTGCCGATGGCCTACAACCGGGATCTGCAGGAAGACAAACCGGCCGTGTTCGATGCCAGCGACACGATCCGGTCCTGCCTGGAACTGGCACCGGCCATCATCGCCGGTGCGGAACTGCAGCGCGACCGCATCGCCGCCCGCCTGGAAGACGGATTTCTCGATGCCACCGCTCTGATGGAATACCTCATCCGCCAGGGAGTCCCCATGCGGACCGGACACGAAACCGTCGGCCGCCTGGTGGCGCAGTGCGAATCCCGGTCCTGCCGTCTGGCCGATCTGACACTCGAAGAACTGCAGGCCGCCTGCGACCGGATTCAGCCGGATGTGTTCGATGTTCTGGGAACACAGAAGGCCATGCAGGCCCTGATCAGCTTCGGTTCCGGAGGCGAGCAGCCGGTTCAGGAACGCATCCACTGGTGGCGCGACCGTCTGACCGCAGCAGATGCCGCAGCGGACCGCTGAACAATCAGCCGCCGTCTGTGCCGATCCCGGCCTGTTCAGAAAATGTCCGGGTCCGGCGTGACGGAACCGTCCGCTTCCAGAAACCGGAAATCACAGCCATCGCATGCCTGAGTGATTTCGGTTTCCAGCAGCCGGCCGTATCCCCGGGAAAACCGTTTTGGCGGAGGCTGCCAGGCGTGTCGCCGCCGCGTCAGTTCGGCTTCGTCCACCTGCACATCGAGCCGGCGGGCAGGCACATCCAGACAGATCCGATCCCCGTCCCGAACCAGCGCCAGCGGACCTCCGACCGCTGCTTCCGGAGCGACATGCAGAACGCACGTGCCGAAGCTGGTACCGCTCATCCGTGCATCGCTGATGCGCACCAGGTCCCGGATTCCCTGTTCCAGCAGAGATTTCGGCAGCGGCAGCATGCCCCATTCGGGAAACCCGGGTCCTCCCACCGGACCGGCATTCTGCAGAACCATCACGTGGTCGGGTGTGATCTGCGTACGGGGATCGTCCAGACGTTTTTTCAGGTCAGCGTAGTCGGAAAACACGATCGCCGGCCCGGTGTGCTGCAGCAGATGGTCACTGGCTGCCGCCGTCTTGATGATCGCTCCGTCAGGACACAGATTTCCCCGCAGCACCGCCAGACTGTGCCGTGCCACGGGAGAATCCGGAAGCCGAATCACGTCTTCATCGTACACCGGTGCTTCCGCCACAGCCTGCCCCAGTGACTGTCCCGCCACGGTGACGGCGTCCGTATGCAGACGGTCGCGAATCCGAGCCATCAGCCCTGGAAGACCACCGGCCTCGAAAAAATCCTCCATCACGTATGTTCCGGCCGGCTGCAGGTTCGCCAGCACGGGTATGTCGTGAGACACCGCATCGAACTTTTCCAGTGGCAGCGGCACTCCGGCCCGACCGGCCAGTGCCAGCAGATGGACGATCGCATTCGTGGATCCTCCCAGAGCCATCAGAACCGCGATGGCGTTGTCGAACGCCGCTTCGGTGAGAATCTGCGAAGGACGGACATCGTGCCATGCCAGTTCCACGGCCTGTCGTCCAGTGGCCGCCGCCATGCGGGCATGCGCCGCATGGACCGCCGGAATCGACGCGGCCCCCGGCAGGCACATTCCCATCGCTTCCGCCAGCGATGTCATCGTGGACGCTGTTCCCATGGTCATGCAGTGACCGGCCGACGGCGCGATGTGATCTTCCAGATCGCTCCAGTCGGCACAGGACAGGCGTCCGGCCTGCCGATCCGCCCAGCAGCGCCACACGTCGCTGCCGCTGCCCAGTGTGCGGCCGCGCCAGCGGGAACGATTCATGGGGCCTCCGGGCATGACAATGCTCGGCACATCGGCACTCAGCGCGCCCATCAGCAGCGCCGGCACCGTCTTGTCACAGCCTCCCATCAGAACGGCCGCATCGACAGGATGCGCCCGCAGCACTTCTTCCGTCTCCATCGCCAGCAGGTTTCGGTAGAACATCGACGTGGGCTTCATGAACGTTTCCGACAGCCCCAGAACGGGCACTTCCACGGGAAACCCTCCGGCCTGCCAGATGCCGCGTCGAATGTCGTCGACCCGCTGACGGAAATGAGCGTGACAGCTGATCAGATCATTGCCGGTGTTCAGAATGGCCACGACCGGCCGCCCCGAAAACTCTTCTGTTGCAAAGCCGGACTGCTTCTGCCGCGATCGGTGGCCGAAGGAACGCAGATCGTCCGGTGCGAAGAAACGGGAACTGCGGAGCTGATCCGGGCGGCGGCGTGGTCGCGACAGCATGGTTTTCTTTTTTTCAGAACGAATCCGGTGTGTGCCGCCCCGATTCACAGGCCTGCACCTCAGCAGTTTCCGACGCCGCATTCTGTTCGACCCGATTTCGGCGCAGATGCTGTTCAAAAAATCGCAGAACCCGTGGACGGTATTCGTCCGGTGCGAAATCGTGCAGATCTTCGTGATCGGCTCCTTCCACCATCCACAGTTCGCGCGGTTCCTGAGCGGCCGCGTACATGGCCCGCGTGTCTTCCGCGGTGGTATGCGCATCGGCGGTTCCGGACATGATCAGCACCGGACATCCGATCGTCGCCAGACAGTCGATGGGACGAAGCTGAGACGGCGACACGCCCAGACGCGGCCGAAACTGCAGCAGCATCAGTTCCGCTGCCAGCCGCGACAGTTTCCCCAGCCGAACGCGTGCCCGATTGCCCACGGCAGCCCGAATCGTGGGATACACAGCTTCCAGGATCAGTGCCTGGATGCCCGTCAGGCCGGCCAGCAGGGCAGCGGCCCCGCCCATCGAAAAACCGATCACACCAAGTGGTTCTCCGGGATGTGCTCGCCGTGCATAATCCACGGCCGCACGCACGTCGTGCCGTTCCAGATGGCCGATTGTGATGCGTTTTCCCGGACTTTCCCCGTGCGCCTGCAGGTCCACCATCACGATGGAATACCCGGCGTCATACAGCAGACGCGCCCGGTTGATCATGGACAGCCGCGATCCGCGGTAGGGATGCGCCAGCACAATCACCCCCCGGCCGCCGGCAGCCGCCGCGTGCCAGCCGACAAGAACACTTCCGGATGCGCTGGGCAGTTCGATCCGTTCGGCATTCAGGTCGACCGGCGGATCCCCCACCGGAACACGCTCGGGAACGACCAGACGGCTGCCGATCAGCCACGCAGCCGCCACCACGACGAGCGCCAGGACGAAAACCACGGCCACCAGAATCGACCCCGCTGTCAGCATAGGACACCCGTTCGCAGATCAGCACGTACGAACCGTTCCGACACCAGTTTCCCGCACAGCGGCAGTTCGGCACCGGCCGCTGCCGCGTCAATCATCCAGCAGACGTTTCCGGACAGCTTCCAGCAGCCGGTCGGATACGGTCTGTCCGGACACCCGACCGGCAGCATCGCTGCTTTCTGCCGCCACCGCAACGGAAGATCGGGCCGACCGCAGTGCCGCGGCCGCCCGCGGGTGCTTCGGCGTCAGTCTTTCCAGCAGATGCTGCCGCGCATCCCGATCGGCGGCAGGATCAGGAACAGACGGTCTGTCACGCTTCAGCATCGCCTGCGTCAGCGCCATGACACGATCGCTGTCCGCCGAATCGGCCAGAACGTCCAGCAGCAGATATTCCGGACCGGCATGCCAGGCAGCATCGGATTTCAGCAGCGCCCGGCCTTCCTGCTGCCGGTGCACAACATATTCCAGCAGCCGCACAACGATCGGATTCACTTCCGGCCGCCCGGTCCGAACCAGCTCCGTCCCCGTGATCCATGCGGCTTCCGCCGGCATGTCGGCTGCAACAGACGGCAGCAGCCCCTGCAGCCGATCCATGCCTGCCGGCAGCCGCCCGGCATGGATATCGGCCAGAGCCATCAGAATTCCGCCGGCCGGCCAGTCCGGATCCCGTTCCAGTCCCCGCCGGACGGCATCCTGCAGCACGGAGACATCCTGCCGGCTGACCGGCCAGCGCAGCAGACGTGTCAGGGATCCGGACGCCCGTCCGCGCCCGTCGATCCGAACAAAGCCCGACACGGCCGACCACGGATCCGGAGCCCTCTGTCCGTCGGGAACCGCCTGCTGCAGATAGTGATAAAAAACCTCCTCCAGCGACCACACAGCATCGTGCCCGACATTCGCCAGCAGTGCTTCGCGGCTGCCCGGCCACGTCGTCCAGGCCCGGCGAAACAGGGACAGGCCCGCCGCCCGGCTGTCCGGGTCCAGAAGCAGCCGTTCCACAAGCTGCTGAATGCCCCAGTGCCCGGAAGCCGCGTCGGGAAATGCCGACCGATCGATCAGTCCTGCCAGCTCTGCCAGCCGCCCGGTGTATTCGAACAGCCGAATGAAGCGGTAGTAATCGCGATAAAACAACTGCGTGTCCGCTTCCAGCAGATAGCGGCACACCGTCGCGGCCGATTCGAGCTGCCCCTGACGTTCGAGCTGCCGGACCAGCCGCAGCCCCTCCGCATCTCGCCGAAGCAGTTCTTCACGCAAAGATGATGCCAGACGTTCTGCTTCCGATTCTCTGCCGGCCGTCTGCAGCAGTTCGACCAGAGTGAACCGGTCGTGAGAGATCGTCCCGGACATGCGCACCGGCTGCTTCAGGCGGCGAATGACGGCATCCAGATAACCGGTTTCCTGCAGCAGCCGCACCGCTCGACGACGCAGTTCCACGAATTCCGCCACGCTGGTCGTATCCACGAACACTGCAGGCCGCAGCAGGATCTGTTCCGCAATCCGCGCCGCCGCCGCATCATTCCCCTGGTCGTGATACGACTCCATCATTCGGCCCAGAGCAGCCGCACGTCCCGGAACCGTCGGACTGCCGCGACGGCGAAACGGTTCCGCATCGGCATACCGTCCCAGTCGTTCGAGCTGTTCTGCGATCGCATCGGATGTTTCGCGGTCCAGAGCGAGATTTCTCAGCCGGGACACCGCGACCTGCATCCGATCTCTGTCCGGCAGGCGGCTGCTGATCTCCAGAGCCAGACGTTCGCGTTCGATCATCGTGCGACGATCCCGCGATTCCGACACACTGTCCAGCAGGCGCATCGCCTCGGCTTCGGCGTTTCCGTCGTGCAGATGGCGCACCAGCATCAGCGTCAGGTCGTCTGCCCCCTGAAGCTGCTCCACAGCAGCCACCAGATCCTGCATTCCTGCATCCGTTTCACCGGTCGCAATGCGGAACAGTCCCAGCGTGGTCGCCGCACCGATCCATTCCGGCCCGTGCCGCTCAGCAGCCCGTCGACGCAGATGGTCGATGAGCACCGCTTCGGGAACCGCCGGGTCCTGACGAACGGCTGCGAGGAAAAGCATGGTGAACACGGCACGATCGAGATGCGGCGTTTCCCGGATGCTCAGCTGCTGCCGTCCGGTGATGAACCGCAGCATGCCGTCCCGGACTTCGATCACCGGCCGCCCGGCCGGGCGGCCGGAAATCCGTTCCGTTTCCTCCTCTTTCTCTCCGGCCGCTTCCACGCCACGGCTGTCCGTCCGGAAACCGGCCGCATACTCCGGCCGCAACCGATATCGGCCACTTCCGTTTTTTTCACTGTCATCGGCATCGGCTGCCGACACGTAACGAACCGCATGCAGCTCCAGACACAGATCCATCGTCTGCAGCACGTCCTGGACACGCCCGTCCGTCACCGCCTGGATTCCGAACCGCAGCAGTCGTTCCGCCACATCCGACAGATCGCCCGGCAACATCGTTCCGCTTTCGGCTCCTTTCCGAAGATGGCGAACGGCCTGCGACAGCATCGGAACATCACCAGCCGCTGCAGCCAGCCGGACGCCGCAGCGCAGGGATTCCGCCGATGCCCCGTCCAGCAGATTCCTCCAGACCGTCTGAACGAACCGCGGACGATCATCGACAGGCACCCGGCGTATGATGGCCGACCAGCCGCCGACATCATGCGTCCAGTCAGGATGATCGGATACGAACGTCAGAACCAGTTTCCGCAGTCGATCGGCAGGCAGTGCAGCCGGAGCCCCCCGTTTCTCCGGCACAGCAAAAGCGCCGGCCCGCGTGATCAGGCCGACGGCCAGCAGAGCAGCAGACGATTCTCCGTGGCGTTCCAGATCTTCCAGCAGGCCGGCAGCATCCGGCGGTGTCCGGTCCGAAAAGTGACCGGCGGCAACCGTCACGGCACACCGGTCTGTCAATTCTCTCAGCGACGGATTTCGCGGCGAATCTTCGGACGGATTCTGAGACATGCGCAGAATGTCCGTGTCACCGGCCAGCCAGAGCAGGGCACAGGCCGAACAGCGGGCCGCACCGTAATCCGGAGGACGCACGAACGATTCCGCCCAGTGTTCGTTTCCCGGATTCGACCGAATCCAGCTCAGGGCAGCGGTCACCTGCCGGATCCGGCGCCCGGCCGGACTGCGTTCCTGAGATCCCGGCTGATCACGGCCGGATGATGCCGACAACGATCCGTCCTTCGGCCGATGCGGCAGGGGAAGATCGAGCGCCACGATGCGCCGCAGTGTGGACACCGCCTGTTTCCGATGACCCAGTTTCCACTGAATGAGAGCCAGCCGGTACAACACCCGCCAGTCATCCGGACGGCCGGCTGCCAGACGGCTGCTCATCAGCTCCGCTGCCTCCAGACGCCCCATGGCCAGGAAGCGATCGATGCTCCGAAGAGCGGCGGAACTGTTCTGCCCCTCGCGGGCATCACGCACCCACGCCAGCTCGACTTCATCGATTCGGCCACTGCGGAAACGGAGCTGAGCCAGCCGGATGATGTCTTCCGAATCGGTCCCTGCTTCTGCCAGTTCCTTCTGAACGGCGGCGGCCGCATCGAAGTCCTGCTGAGCTTCGGCCACTTCCACCAGAGCCCTCAACAACCGCTCCCGCCGTCCCAGCTTCCGGATCCCGTTTTCCACAACCGTACGTGCTTCCGAAAGCCGATTCATCATCTGCAGAATGTGAACTTCCGCGAGAACACGTTCCTCCGCAGTCAGAAACGGCACCGTCTGCAGCCGATTGAACAGTTCTTCGGTCGTCTGCTGCGACTGATGGATTTTCAGCAGCGATTCCAGAAGACGCTGCCGGCTCTGCCTCTGTTCCACATCACGAAAACAGCGCCACAGGATCCCGATCGCTTCGCCAGACTGAAACCGTTCGGCCAGCGCCCAGGCGACATCCACTGCCAGAACGTCATCCTGCGGATTCCGGCGCAGGCATCCGCGCAGGACCTGAATCCCGTCGGCATCGCGGCCCGATTCGAAACACAACTGAGCATACAGCCGGCAGGCCTCTGCGCTGGCGGGACGTTCTGCAGCCAGCCGTCCGGCGGCATCCAAAGCCGCTTCTGTCCGTCCCATCTGCTGTTCCAGTTCAACGAGCCGCCGCAGCGCGGCCGCCCGCCGCGATGGATCCCGTTCCGCCAGCCGCCGGCAGGCCTGAGCCGCTCGTTCCGGCAGACCGGCCGATCGAAAGATCTCGGCCGCGACGTCGTACACATCGGCATTCTGTCCATCGGCCGCCACAGCCCGTTCCACCCATTCCACGGCAGTCGGATACTGCTGAAGCACGTGATACATCCGAGCCACTTTCAGGCATTGCCGACTGTCATCCTGTTCAGCCTCAGCAGCCGCACGGGCTGCCCGCCCGGCCAGACGCGGATCACTTTCCCAGGTTTCCCGCTGCTGTTCCCGGACACGCTGCCGTTCGGCCGCCGTGGTGCAGAGCTTCGCGGCCTTCTCGAGCTGAGCACAGCTCGCATCCATCTGCCCGGACTCCTTCAGCAGCCGCGCCAGCCGCAGGTGCCCGTCGACAGTCGGCCACATGGAACAGGCATCGCGGATGACCTGAACAGCCCGTTCCTGTTCTCCGACCGATTCGAGAATTTCAGAAAGGCGCATCAGGGAATCGAAGCTGCGATGCGGCTTTCTGGCCAGCCGAAACCAGACCGCCAAAGCCTCTTCGCGCCGTCCGTCCCGGTACAGACAGCGCCCCAGCTCCTCATGCCACGTCGTATGATCCGGCTGCAGCCTGGTCAGTTCCTCGTAGAGACTCGCGGCCCGATCCGTCATGCCGCTGTCACGGTGCAGGCGGGCCACCTGCGCGGTCTGCTCCACACTCTTTGGATCCTGCCTCAGACGCATCCACACTTCCGAGGCCCGGGCATGTCTTTCGTCCGGACCATATCGTTCATCGTGCAGGCGAAGATGCCCGATGAATTCCAGATCCGCGGAGCTGACCGACGGCATCGTCAGCAGTTCGTCGGCCACCCGGGCCGCGGCGGCCTTCCGGCCGCTGTCTGCCAGCATCCGCATGCGGGCGCCGCGCAGTGCAGCCGACGCGGGATGGCGGGCAATGGCTTTCGCGTACAGTGCGTCCGCGGCATCGGTGTCTCCCTGCCCGCAGTACAGATCCGCCAGTCGGTGAATCACCGCGTGGTCATCGGGATTCTGGAGGTGTCTTTGTTCGTACCACGCCACCACCGCCGCCGACCCGTCAGATGCCAGAAGAAGCCGCTCGATCCGTTCACTGACAACGCGGCTGAGCCAGCTCCCGGGGCGCAGCTGCGGCAACTGGTCCTGAAGGATTCTTTCGGCCTCCTGCGGCCGCCCGCTCTGCAGATACACGTCGGCCATGGCCAGATGGCAGCGCACACGCTCTTCCGGAGCGTTCGCCGCCTCCGCCAGCTTCTTCCAGCGCTCCAAAGCTTCGTCGAACCGTCCCCCCTGCTGCAGCAGACGAGCCACATCCTCCTGAACGGAACGATCCTTCGGAAACGCAGCTTCCAGATGCTGCCAGACACGCAGCGCCTGATCGGCTTCTCCGTTCTGTTCGTACAGCCGCGCCAGATCCTCATGGATGGATCGGGTCATCACCGGATCCGGCCGGGCTGCCAGAGCTTTTTCCAGGGCCGCAATCGCTTCCTGAACATTCCCGGCATCTCGGCAGGCCCGCCCCCGCACCTGCAGAACAACCGGATCTTCCGGCCGCTCCTGCTCCACACGCCGAAGGTTCCGCAGTGCCGCCGCCGCATCGCCTCGCTGCACCTGCAGCATGGCTGCGATGAGATGATTCGTGGAATCGGTTTCATCGGAAACCAGTTCGTCGATGAACGCATCGAACGCATCACGGTCCGCCAGAATGTCGTTCATCCGCTTCAGCGCCGTCCCGAACGCCGGCCGCCGCCGAAGCACGCGCAGGTAACGCCGGGCCTGCCGCAGCGTCTCGAAATCAGCATCGTGCCGGCCCGGGCGGCTGTTTCCGGCATGTTCCGGATCACCCGATCCGGCAGCCGGAACCGGCAGAACCGACAGGAAGATCGTCAGAAGCAAAAGCAGACGGATGGGCATGAAACAGGGGAAGTCCGAGGAAACGGCACTCAGAAACAGATTCGAACAGGGCAGCGAATCGAATGGGACAACGGATCGAATGGCGGTACAGATCGAACGGCCCGGCCGGGCGGTCCGTCTTCAGCTGTGCCATTGTTCAGCCGCCACCATGCGGGGGTCAACTGATCGGCACTGAGGATGCCGGGCCAGTCCGGTCCCGGATGCCCGGTCGCGGGCCTCTGCCGGGACCGTCCTGACCGGGAACCGGCACAGGATACAGCCGGGGCCTTGATCACAGCCCCATGGACAGGATACTTCCGCATCAGCCGATTCCTTCCTTCACCTGAAAGCTTTTCATGTCTGATCTGCAGATCGTGCTGTACCCGCATCCGGCCCTGAAATGGAAATCCCGGGACGTCACGCGCATTGATGCTCAGCTGCGTCAGTGGGTGGCCGACATGTTTCGACTCATGTACGAAGCCAAAGGAATCGGACTGGCGGCCAATCAGGTGGCGCTGCCCTACCGGCTGTTCGTCATCAATCCGACCGGCGACCCGGACCAGCCGGAACACGAACAGGTGTTCATCAATCCGGAGATCATCCGCCGCAACGGCAGTGCCGAAGCCGAAGAAGGCTGTCTGAGTCTTCCCGAAGTCTTCGGACCGGTCACCCGGGCGGAACGGATCGTGGTGGAAACGTTCGACCTGAACGGTCAGTCGCTGCAGATGGAACTGGAAGGTCTGGCGGCCCGCGTGGTGCAGCACGAATCCGACCATCTGGACGGCATTCTGTTCACGGATCGCGTTTCCGCCGATACGCTCCGGGAACTGCAGCCGCTGCTGGACGATTTCACCCGCCGGTTTCGTCAGGCGCAGCAGGCCGGCACAATCCCCGACAACGAACAGCTTCAGCAGCGTCTGAAGCAGCTTGAAACCGAACGGGCCGGCTGAGACGCTTCTCCCGACCGCAGACAGAAACAGACGGTTCGACGCTGAAGCGACAGAAACAGGCAGCAGGCCGCGTCCGATCTCAGGCCGTTTCAGCGGGCTGAATCTCCTTCGCCGCGCGTGTGTTCGAAGCGGTATTCGGTCACCGGCACTCCGACTGTCCCAATGACGGACGGCGTCGTTTCGCAGTTCCCCGCGATGACCACAGCCAGCGGCGGTTTCCCCGTCATTCGAAATCCTCACAGAACACGATTAGCATGCTGCGGTTCTGTGACCATCACAGAACCGACCGGTTCTCGATTCTCTGTTCTCCTTTTCAGGGCCTGCGCGGCACAGACATCATGGCCGAAACCTCTGCTGATCATTCCCATGCAGCGCACGAAAGTTCTGCCGGGCGGAGCAGGGAACTTGTTCTGGCACTTTTGTGCGGATCGTTTCTGCTGGTCGGCTGGCTGGTTTCATTTGCCTCCTGGCCGCCCTGGTCTGCTCAGTTGCTGCTGATCATCGCATTCGCTCTCGGTGCCCTGCCGACACTGCGAGAAACTCTCGCCAGAATTCGCGCTGGCCGGTTCGAGATCGATGTCCTGATGCTGGCTGCTGCTGCAGGAGCCGCTCTGCTGGGAGAATGGGCCGAAGGAACGCTGCTGCTGTTTCTGTTCAGTCTGGGGCACGCTCTGGAACATTTCGCCATGGGACGGGCTCGACAGGCCATCCGTTCTCTGGCCGACCTCGCCCCACGGACGGCACTGGTGCGTCGCGACGGCGAATCGGTGGAAGTCCCGGTCGAACAGGTGCAGCCCGGCGAGATCGTCATTGTGCGGCCGCATGAACGGATTCCCGCTGACGGATTCGTGATATCCGGAGAAAGCAGCGTCAATCAGGCCCCCGTCACGGGCGAAAGTGTTCCGGCAGACAAGATCCCCGTTCCGGACCGTGCGGCGGCCGCGGCCCGTCCGGACCGCATTCCTGCCGTTCATCGGGTCTTCGCCGGAACCCTCAACGACAGCGGTGTTCTCGAACTGGAAGTAACACGTCCGGCTGCCGACAACACACTGGCCCGTGTCATTCGCCTGGTGAGCGAAGCGGCTGAACGCACGTCACCGACGCAGCAGTTCACATCGTCCTTCGAAAGACGGTTCGTCCCGGCAGTTCTGCTGTTTGTCGGCCTGCTCCTGCTGGTTCCCCTGGTTTCTGAAGAACCGTTCGGCCGGTCCTTTTATCGGGCGATGGCGGTTCTTGTCGCCGCCAGCCCCTGTGCTCTGGCCATTGCCACTCCCAGTGCCGTTCTCAGCGGCGTGGCGCGTGCCGCACGCGGGGGCGTGCTCGTCAAGGGAGGCGGCCCCCTGGAGACTCTGGGCCGGGTGACCGCCGTCGCCTTCGACAAAACGGGCACCCTGACCGAAGGCCGCCCCGAACTCACAGACGTCGTCCCGGCAGCCGGGTCGACGGAAACGGAGCTGCTGCGAATCGCCGTGGCAGTGGAACGGCTGAGTGATCATCCGCTGGCCGCCGCTGTCGTGCGCGGCGGCCAGCAGCGTCTGGCAGCGTCCGACATTCCCGATGCGAGCAGTCTGGAGAGCCTGACTGGACGCGGCCTGCGTGCCACCGTCGACGGGCGTTCGGTTGTCATCGGCAAGACGGTTCTGTTTTCAGAAATCGGCGGCGTCACACTGCCGGGCGAGCTGCGCCAGATCAGTGACCGGCTGGAACGCACCGGCCGAACAACGGTGGTCGTTCGGGCAGACGAACGGTATCTGGGAGTCCTGGGACTGATGGATACACCACGGAAAACGGCCGCTCCGGCCATCCGCCGACTGCGAGAACTGGGAATTCGGAAGATGACCATGCTGTCCGGAGACAACCAGCGGGTCGTCGACGCGGTCGCCGCGGAAGTCGGGCTGGATGAAGCACGGGGAGACCTCATGCCGGAAGACAAGGTCGCCCTTGTCCGTCAGCTTCATGATCAGGGCGGAGTCGCCATGGTGGGCGACGGCGTGAATGATGCGCCAGCCATGACCGCTGCGTCGGTTGGAATCGCCATGGGAGCAGCCGGATCGGATGTGGCTCTGGAAACCGCTGACGTGGCCCTCATGGCAGACAACCTGGACAGTCTCGTACTGGCAGTCGGACTCAGCCGCCGTACCGGCCGCATCATTCGACAGAATCTGTGGATCAGTCTCGGCATGGTGGCCGTCCTGATCCCCGCGACTTTGAGCGGTCTGCAGATGGGCCCTGCCGTCGTCCTGCATGAAGGGTCCACTCTGATAGTCGTGTTCAACGCTCTGCGACTTCTGAAGTACACTCCTCCGATACATTCTTCGCAGTCTGCGGTCTCCCCTGCTGCAGCCGCCGGTTCTGCGAACTCCAGGCCGGCAGTCTGAACCCGGCAGTCGCAGACCGTCCTGATCCGGACAGCTCCCCTTTCTTCCGAACGGAAATCCCAGGAATCCCCCGCTGCCAGAACGGACTGCCTCTGCTGCGGATCCGACACAACCTTCGCCTATCACCTGTCATGGACTGTTCCCCCCCTGCATCCCGCCGGAGGCTCCTTTCCGAATCGCCCTGGATTCTCCCGATTTTTCTGCTGTCCGGGTGCGCTGCACTGATCTGCGAAATTTCCTGGTCGCGGCAGATCGGCCTGCTGTTTGGACACACCGCTCAGGCGTCGGCCGTTGTTCTGTGCACGTATTTCGCGGGAATGGCCATCGGATACGCAGCGGGCGGCCGGCTGGCCGGCCATGTCCATGCATGGAAAGCCTGGGCTCTGGCAGAACTGGCGGCAGCCGCGTGGACCTGTCTGGTGCCGATCCTGCTGAACGTGCTGGAACATTCGTCCATCATGATGCTGTTTTCCACTGAAACGGCATGGATTCGAATCGTCAGCCGCAGTGTCGTCTGCTTCCTTCTGCTGCTGCCGGCCACCACGGCCTTTGGACTCACGCTGCCGCTGATGACTGCCTGCCTCCGCGGACCGCACAATGCTGCCGGACGTCGCATCATCGTTGCGTGGAGTCTGAATACACTGGGCGGCTTTCTGGGAGTCACCGCCACAACGGCCGTCCTTCTGATCACGCTGGGCGTCCGCGGCAGCAGTCTGGCTGCTGCCGGCCTGTCGGCCCTGTGCGGTCTGGCAGCCTGGCAGATCGCCCGTCACAGTCCCGGTCGGCCGATACCGAATGAAGCGGCAGAACAGAACCGGGCAGCCAATCACGAAGACGCTGCGTCCGCCGAGTCTGTGGAGGAATCTGTCGACGCAGCCGGTCCGCGGGGACAGCCGAAGCCGGTCAGACCGCGATCGATCGTGACCGCAGCCATTGCCGGATTCGGTGTGATGGCACTCGAAATTCTGTATACGCGATTGTTTTCGCTTGTCCTCCACAACAGCACGTACACGTTCGGCATGGTCGTGGCCGTGTGTCTTCTGGCTCTGGCAGGCGGATCGTTTCTTTCATCGGTGCTGCTGGAACGATGGCCGGCTGCACAGATCGCCGAAGCAGGCTCCTGGGCCGCCGCCCTGCTGATCCTGCTGTCCATGTGGCTGTTCGTCGTTCTCACAGGCCTGCAGTACTTCACCTTTGGACACAGCGGAACCGCGTACTTCGCCGGTGTGTTCGCTCTGGTGGTGTGCATCGTTCTGCCGCCTGTGTCGATTTCCGGTACCCTGCTTCCGGCACTGTGGGCCGAGGAAGCCCGTCAGCAGGATCCGGACAGCCGCATCGTGGGACATCTGACGATGGTCAATACACTGGCCGGAGCCGCCGGAGCCGCCGGAGCCGGTTTCGTGCTGATTCCCGGACTGGGACTGTGGAATTCCTTTGTCGCTGTTTCCGTGCTGTTCTGCCTGACCACAACAGCCCTGATAGTGTGCCGCCGCCGTCCGGGCCTGGCGGTGCTGTCGGGGCTTTCCTGGGGCGCCCTGGCGATAATGACCATCCCGACCGACACAGCACAGGCGGCTCCATCCTCCCGGAACGGGGAACGGGAACAGGTTGTGCACCGCTGGAATTCCGCGTACGGATGGATCGATGTCGTCCGCGTACCGTCTTCCGGTGTTCTGAAGATCCGTCAGAATCTGCACTACCGTTTCGGAGCCACCGGACCGGGTGCTTCACGCGAATATCGCCAGGCACGCCTGCCGCTGCTGCTCCATCCGGACCCCCGTCGTGTGGCGTTTCTGGGACTGGGAACCGGCCTGACGGCCGCCGGAGCCGTCCCGCATGAGAAGGTCCGGAAGATCACCATCATCGAACTCATCCCGGAAGTCGTCGATGCCGCCCGACTGCTGAAGGACCACAATTTCGGCATCGTGGATGATCCGCGCGTCACCGTCACTGTTGACGACGCCCGTCATGCTCTGCGGACTGCATCGGAACAGTTCGACGTCATCATTTCCGACCTGTTCGTACCCTGGGAAAGTGAAACCGGTTATCTGTACACGGTGGACCATTACCGGCTGGCCCGAAAACGACTCGAACCTGGCGGGCTTTTCTGCCAGTGGCTGCCGGTTTATCAACTGGGTCCGGAAGAACTGGAACTCATTGCGGACAGTTTCGCAACTGTCTTCCCTCAGACCACGCTGTGGTGGGGCGACCTGAATCTGCGGCAGCCGATCCTGGCACTCATCGGCACCGCCGGCCCGATCGATGTGTCGGCTGACGCAGTGAATCGCCGTCTGGAAAAGATCCGCCGTAGCGGATCAGCCGCTGATGATCAGATTCGCACCGCGCGGCACCTTATCGAAAGGCTGGCCGGACGCTGGCTGATACGACACCCTCATCGGCTCAACACCGACGAACACCCGCTGGTGGAGTTCCTGGCACCTCTGTCGCATCGAAATCACCGGCTGCTGCACACACACCGGCTGAAACGATATTTCGACACCGTGCTTCGGAATCTTCCGAATGCCGACGTCCGTTTCGTTCCCGCTGCCGGACAGACCGCGCCGGACAGACCGGAACAGCGCCGCGCCTGGCACCGCCTCATACTTTTCGGCAGCCCTTCTGCCTGACCGGCCTGTCTTCCGCCCCGTCAGAAAGAACGGTCGAACCGGTCTGGAGGGACAGTTACCGGGAACGCCACAGAACGCTGCGTTCGATTCCCAGAGCAGTCCGGACGGATTCGATGTCGTTCATGAAACGAACGGCATCGACCGGATATCCCATTGTGGGTTTCAGTTCCGGAAGATGGGCCTTCCAGAAGGCATTGAATTCCCGCATGGCGATTTCCCGGACATACTTAGACACCATGGAAGCCAGAGCCACCGGAAGATGCTGTTCGGCCTTCGTCTGAAACCAGAATTCTCTGCGGCCCAGCCGGTAACGGGACAGGGCACGGCCTTCTTCCATCCGGAACACGAACTGATCGCCGAAAACGTCCCGCAGCAGCCCGTCGTACCGCCTGCGGCCGCCGTGTCTGTCGCAGATCACCGTGGCCTCATCCGTGCCGATGCCCTGCAGAATCGTGTCCACAAGCTGCAGCGTCGCCACCGATAGAACCCGTCCTTTGGACTCTTCCGCCGCAATGCGCCGATTGAATTCAGGCGGAAAAAGCACACAGGACCGAACCGCCAGCAGCCGGACACCGGACGCGTCCAGAATCTGCTGCAGCCGACCGGCCGCGGCCGCCACGTCGCTGTCCTGCGCATCGCATGGCAGCCGCAGCCGTTCTTCGCACCGGCAGCATTCTTCACGGTAACCGGTCAGAAAATCCAGCCCCGCCAGAACACTTCCCAGGTCTTCCGCAGTCCGCGGCGTCTGACCAAGCACTCTCAGAATGGCCAGTACGGGGCATTCCAGCCGTTCCAGCGAACCACCGGATGCATAAACCCGCTTCGAATCCGCAATCTGCAGCCGATTGCCGGTGGAATCGCGTTCCGATGTGATGCCGTCAGCGAGCAGCGCGCCGATATCGCTCGGACGGCACCCCGCCGGCAGCCGCCAGGCGGTCGCCGTGATCACCAGCGGTCCCAGGTTCGGACCGTAACCGGCTTCATCCGTACCGATCAGAACCGTCATACCGCCTGCATACCGCCTACTTCTGCCGTCGATTGCGAATGAACCGCAGCATACTGTAGTCGGTATCCGAACTGCCGGACATGCCGGACCCCGCCATCCTCTGATCGGCATATCCCGGTACGATGCGCCGGGCAGACAGGGCCCACAGCCGACCCGCCTTCAGCGGACGATCGGATATCTGGGCCACCGGAACGGCCGCTTCGAAGTGCCATTCGGTCTCATCCCGCCAGGTGGCCACGTACCACTCGGGATTCCAGCGGCTCAGTTCCCAGCAGCGATCGGCCGTGCGTCCGCTGCTGTCGATGACGAATTCCCATGCGGTCGCGTAATCCCGATCGACATCCAGAATCAGACGGATGTGATCCTGTGCGGTGTCGGCTTCGTCGTGCGTGCGATCGAAGGCCTCCGCACCAGGCGGCTGTCCCCCGACGGCCGGCATGCGGCCGGCAAGGAACACGAACTGTTCATCCCAGGTCACCAGCAGCAGAGTCTGTGCGGACGACGAGGTCTGGTGCGGTTCCTGCAGCCGAATTTCCGGCGCCGCCGCCCAGCATTCATCGCTCAGCATGCCGTCCAGTTTCGGTCGGCGGGCGGCCCGAGGCAGATTGAACACGGGCAGCGCCGGTGTGGCGGCAGAAAACGTCGCCTGCATTTCATTGGCGGCAAGAATCCGTCGATGGTCCGCAGCAGCAGCGGCCGCCGCCAGCGTGGTCTGTTCTTCCCCGGTCTGACCTGCCCGCCGATACCGAGCCGCTCGAATCAGCAGATGCTCAGCCGAATGAGCAGCTGCGGGCGCCATTTGATTCAGCACCGTCCATGCCCGTTCCGCCTGCCGATTCCAGAGGTTTTCCAGAGCCACCGCAGCAGATCCACGGGAAGGCTTCAGGCGGCCCAGAGACGTCCCGGATGCCGGCAGCCGCCAGGGTTCCACGGACAGCGCAGACAGGCCCGAAGATCCCACCGCATGCCGAACAGGCTCCGGCCGGGACTCGTCGGACATCGTTCCGGCGGTCAGCCGGATTTCCGGAACTCCGTATCGTTCGTGCTGACGCAGCAGCCGCAGTTCAAGCGAACTGTAGATCAGATGCAGCTCCGCGGCCGCAGCAGCCGCATCGGGCGACTCCGGAGAACGACGGAGAATCTCCTTCAGAACGGCAATGCGGCCGTTGAGATTCTCACTGCGACCGTACAGGCGCAGCAGGTTCCTGACCTGAGCCAGCCCCAGAGACGGCGGCAGGCGATCACCCAGACGCTGCAGATCGGCAATCAGTTCCGTTCCCAGCGGACTGCGGAACACCTGAGCGGTCAGAGCGGACTGCTGGTTCCTGTGCCGTCTGACGACGGCCGCCAGGTCGTCAGATTCCTCCACCGGTGCAACCGATCGC
This sequence comes from Planctomycetaceae bacterium, assembly GCA_015485495.1. Lineage (GTDB taxonomy): Bacteria > Planctomycetota > Planctomycetia > Planctomycetales > Planctomycetaceae > S139-18. Next base: position 21,141 of record WFTL01000021.1, on the reverse strand, counting down.
CGGGCCGGACCGCCCGGCGGAATGCTCAGTCCTTCGAACAGGCTGCGGCCCAGGGAACCGCCACCGGATTCCACGTTGTCGTAGGCCGGCCGACGGGCCCGACCGTTCGCGCCGGCTGTTCTCTGTTCCCAGGCATCGGCCAGCAGTCCGGCCGTCGTTCTCAGATGCGGCAGCAGCGCATCCGGATCGAAACTCAGTGTGGTTCGTTGATCAGAAACCCTTCGCACGATTCGATGAACCTGCCAGCGGGGAAGCCCCGCTTCGTCCAGCTCCACGGACCGCGGATGCTGCCCGGATGCCAGACGGCCGGCTTCAGACAGAACCGTGCACCAGAGATCGGCCGCGCGATCGCCCGGCCCGGACGATTCGACACAGATCACATCCGGCCGCCATGTTCGAATCTGCACAGCCAGACGCGCAGGCAGCAGCCACTCGGCACGGCCGTCCGTCACACGATTCCATTCCTGCAGCAGTCCTTCGCGCGAACGTTCCTGAAGCAGGCGAAACCGTACCAGCCGCCAGTCGACGGCCAGCTCACCGACTCCCAGACCCGCCAGAGCCGCCTGGAGATGATCCGAACGGTTCGCCGATTCGTACCGTGCGGATGGCTGAACGGCGACCACCCGATACCCCTGGTCTCCGGAAACTGTTCCCAGCAGAACGGCCGAAGCATCGTGAGGATCCGTCAGGACATACATGAGAGCTGCGCGATGAGAGCCACTGCGGACGGCCCGCCAGGACTGTCCAAAGTCTTCCGATCGCAGCACAAGGCCCCAGGATCCCACAGCCAGCAGTGTCTGCGGCCCGATCTGCAGCAGCCGCCGAATCGTGCCGTTTCCGGGGCACGGAATGACGTCCCAGGACGACCCGGCATCGGCACTGCGCAGAATGCAGCATCCCGGAGTTCCGGCCACGCACACTCTGGGACCATCACAGACGACAGTCCGAAAATCGAAGACGTCCCGAATGGTTCGGGGAAACTGACCGACCGGCTGACTCCAGGTGACTCCCCCGTTCGTGCTGTGCAGGACAAAGGCTCCGTCACCGGCCAGCCACGCCTGGCCTGTCGGCGACAGCGCTGCCGCCCGCACCGATCGCATGGTGCGCCGAGGGAACGACTGCACGACCATCTGTCCGTCGTTGACCAGTCCCCAGGATCCCCGATATCCGGTCACAATCCCGCGAAGCGGTCCGGAAAACGTCAGAAACGCCCAGTCCGCATTGTCGTCATCGCCCGTCACCGGCACCCAGGAACGTCCTCCGTCATCAGTACGCAGCAGCCGGCCGCCGCGCTGTCCGCGGGATCCTGTCACCGCATAACCGTTTTTCCGGTCGAAAAACCGGATCGATCGGATTCCCGGCAGCGGCTCGGTCGGACGGACGGATACCCAGTGCCGGCCGCCATCGCGCGTGGCCAGCAGAACTCCCCGCGTGCTGCCGGGCACCGGTCCTGGCTGAAAACCAGCGACGAAACCGGTTCGGTCGGTCAGGAAACAGACACTCTGCAGACTGGCATCCAAAGGCACAATCCCGGCCTGCCAGTGACGTCCGGCATCGGTCGATCGCAGAACAACACCGCGTTCACCCACCGCCCAGCAGAATGTCCCCACACAGCAGACATCGTTCAGTGCCGCATCGTCGACAATTTCCGCCACACGGGGCACCGGACCGCAGAAAAAGGGGGGGGGCAGCGATTCGGCCGGCAGCAGCGCCATGGCGTCGTCGCCGGCAGCCGACGGGATGCAGACCGCAGCAACCGCCGCACACCACATTCCTGTCCGATGCGTCACACGGCGCACCGCCGACCGAAAAAACCGTTCTGCATCCCGCAACCGGAACCCATCCATAGGCCGTCTCTTACCACATCGCCGAAGATCCGGGGAGACGAATGCCACTCCAGCAGGATTCGCCGATATCGCCGCCAAAGCGTTCCCGGAACCCCCTGTCCGGACAGGATTTCGGCGGTCTCACCGAGCACTCATCTTGACCATTCGGCGGCGGTCTGAGAGATTTCCGGCTGTCTCAACATTTCCCTCCCACGACACAGGCTGCCCCAGGGACCCGGGGCAGACACCGGCAAAGGAGTGTCTCTACCGTGAAACGTCTCAGCCTCTCTCTCCTCACCGCTCTTGCCGTTCTGGCAACCGGCAGCCTGGCGCAGGCACAGCGGAGAACCAACCCGGCTCCCCCGTCCAGCATCGGCCTGATCGACATGGCCTATGTCTTCCAGAAATACGAAAAGTTCGTCGACATGCGCGATGCCCTGCAGGCGAAGATCGCTCAGAGCGATGAGCAGGCCAAGAAGATGGTTCAGGAAATCCAGCGGCTCCAGCAGCAGCTCGCCGAAGCGAAAAAGGAATTCAATGCCAGCAGCCCTCAGGTGGAACAGCTTGAAAAACAGATTCTGGACGCCCAGGGACAGTTCCAGTCCTTCAAGAAATCCACTCAGCTCAAACTGGCCCGGGAAGAATCCGACATGCTGCGAACGATTTACAGCGATGTCAGCAGCATGGTGAACAAGTACGCCCGCTACCGCGAATACACGATGGTTCTGCGGTTCAACCGCAAGGACATTTCCGCGGACATGCAGCCCCAGGAAGCCATTCAGCTGATGAACAAGAACGTGATCTATCATCAGACGGCCAACGACATCACCGATCCCGTTCTGGCCCAGCTGAACAAGGAGTACAACAAGTCGGGCCGCGTTCCGGCACGGCAGGCGAGTGATCGCCGCACCGTGGAATAGGGGTTTCTGTCGACAGGCCGCAGCGCCTGTCCGTGTTTCCCGCCGGTTTCCGGCAGCTGACACCCGGTCAGCTGCCGGCACTCCGGATCCCGACCGTCCCGCCTTTTCCAGAGGACATCGTGACTTCTGCCACGAATCAGCGACCGCAGCAGACCCTCCGCGATCCTGTCACCCTGACGGGTCCCGGTCTGTTTCACGGCATCACCGCCACCGTGCGTCTGCTGCCCGCGGCCGAAGATTTCGGCATCTGTTTTCGCCGGACCGATCTGGCACACACTCCTGACATTCCGGCGCGGCATGACTTCGTTCTGTCGGCCGTCCGGCGCACCGTGCTGGGAACCGGCAGCACTCCTCTGGTGGAAACCACCGAACATCTCCTGGCGGCTCTGTCCGGTCTGAACGTCGACAACTGTCTGGTTGAACTCGACGCTCCGGAAATTCCCGCATTCGACGGTTCCAGCCGCGTTTTCTGCAGCGCCATTCTGGAAACGGGACTGACACAGCAGACGCGTCCTGCCGCGTGTTTCGATGTTCGCTCTCCCGTGACCGTTCGCGGTGACAACGATGCGTCTTTGATTCTGCGTCCTGCTGACCGATCGCGGCTGACGATTTCCTGGCATCTGGATTACGGTCCTCAGGCGCCGATTCCTGTTCAGGAATATTCCGCCGACATCACACCCGACACATTCGTGAACGAAATCGCCGCGGCCCGTACCTTCGTGCTGGAATCAGAAATCCGGGCCCTGAAACAGGCCGGATACGGCCATCACCTGACCGATGCCGATCTGCTCGTCTGTCGCAGCAGCGGTCAGTGGAACCGGCCGCTGCACTGGCCCGATGAATGCGTTCGCCACAAGCTTCTGGACTGTCTCGGAGACCTGGCACTCAGCGGGATCTCCATCAGCGGCCATCTCACCGCCGTCCGCAGCGGCCATGCGCTGAATCATCAGCTCGCTGCTGCCGTCGCCCGACTCTCTCAAAAGGATTCTCCGTCACGGTCTCAGGCGGCCTGACCTGGAGACTCCCCGATCAGGATCTCCCCATGTCGACTCAGATTTCCCGACTGTCCGACATCCACCCGTCCGCACAGATCGGCCGGCATGTTCGAATCGGCCCGTTCTGTGTCGTGGGACCGGATGTGGTCATCGGCGACGAAACGGAACTGCAAAGCCATGTGGTGCTGACCGGGCGCACGGAAATCGGCCAGCGCAACCGCTTCTTTCCCGGCTGTGTGATCGGCGGGGAACCTCAGGACATCAGCTACAAAGACAGCAACACCCGGGTTCTCATCGGAAACGACAATATCTTTCGCGAGGGCGTCACGGTCAGCCGCGGTGCGGAAAAAGAAGACGGGTGCACGCGAATCGGCAGCGGCAACATGTTCATGGCCAACAGCCATGTGGCCCACAACTGCCACGTGTTCGACCGCGTCATTCTGGTCAATGGAGTCCTGCTGGGCGGTCACGTACACGTTCACGATGGAGCCATCGTATCCGGCAACACGGTGGTCCACCATTTTTCCACGCTGGGGCGTCTGAGTTTCGTCAGCGGCGGATGCCGCGTCCCTCACGATATTCCCCCGTTCATGCTGGCAGCGGGAAATGACAATCCCCAGCTGAAAACCATCAATGTGGTGGGTATGAAGCGGGCCGGTCTGAGCAGCGATGCCATCGACTGCGTGCGGGAGGCTTTCCGGATGCTCTTCCGAAAACGCCGCAGACCGGAAGATGTTCGTGCGTACTTCGAATCCGAACGAAATGGAGCGGTGCCTCTGGAAGTGGCCGAACTGCTGCAGTTCGTTCACAGACAGCGGGCCGGACGCCTGGGCCGGCAGCGGGAAGCCCTCCGTCAGCAGACAGACAGCGGCGACAGCTCCAGGCAGGAAAGCAGAGCGGCATGACGGTTCTGAAGATGGCTGTGATCGGAGTCGGATCCCTCGGACAGCATCATGCGCGTATTCTGTCCGAAATGGACGGCGTACGGCTGGCCGGTGTTGTGGATCCCCGCGAATCGCAGGGACGGCAGATTGCAGATCAGTTCGGGTCGGTGTGGCACCCCCGGGCGGAAGACCTTCCGGACGACATCGATGCCGTGGTCATCGCCACCCCCACCGTTCATCACGTGGCGGCTGCGGAACGGTTTCTGAAAGCGGGCACCGCCGCTCTCATCGAAAAACCGCTGGCAGCCACCGTACAGGACGCCCGCCGCCTGCACGAACTCGCTCAGAAATCCGGGGCCGTGCTGCAGGTGGGGCATGTGGAACGTTTCAATCCGGCGTTCGAAAAAGCTTTGCAGCAGTGCGGCACCGTTCGATACCTGCGCTGCCAGCGGGTCAGCCCGTATTCCTTCCGGTCGACCGATATCGGAGCCGTGCATGACCTGATGATCCATGACATCGACCTGGCTCTCGCTCTGACAGGCACCATGCCGGAATCTGTCGAATCGTTCGGAGCGGTTCTGATCGGCCCGTACGAAGACAGTGTCGTTGCCAGGCTTCGCATGCCAGGACGAACGATTGTTGACCTCACGGCCAGCCGTGTGGCTCCTCAGGCCGAACGAACGCTGCAGATCTGGGGAAGCACCGGCTGCATTTCTGTGGATCTGCAGGCCCGCACGGTCACATCCTGGACGGCATCCGCCGCCGTGGCAGCCCACCCCGGCCTCATCGCCTCCATCGCAGCCGCTTCGCCGAACCCTCTGGCACTGAAAGACCGGGTGTTCGGCGAATGGATTGAAAAAGGGGTGGAACAGGCGTCCGAACGCGATGCACTCACAGCCGAACTCCGGGAATTCACGGACGCCGTCCGCGGCCGGACGGTTCCCCGCGTTTCCGGTCGGGAAGCGGTCCGAGCCATGGAAGTGGCCGATCAGGTGCTGCAGGCCCTGCATTGCTGGTCCTGGCAGGATGAGCACGACAGCCGCGTCCGGGCCGCCTGACCGGACGACCGGGCACGACAGCACAACGGCATCGGCCCGAAAAAAACAGCGGCCGCTTCTTTGCCGGACTGCTTCTTCGACAGAATCCCCGCTGTGCGGTACAACTTCCGTCACGCGCTTTCTGATCACCCTCTTTTCCGGTCCGCCGAATCCTCCTCCCGATATGCTCACACCCGAAGAACTGCAGCGATTCCGTCAGACACTCCTGATGCTTCAGGCACGCATTCAGGGAGACGTGGAACAGGTCGAAGAAGAAGCGTTTTCCACTTCGGAATGCGGCGACCACGGATCGCCCAACCATCTGGCCGAACTGGGATCCGATGCCTGGGAAGTCGACTTTTCCATGCGCATCGTGGAAAACGATGAAATGCTGCTGACGGAAATCGCCGAAGCCATCAATCGCATCGACAGCGGTACGTTTGGTCTGTGCCAGATGTGTCTGGAATCGGGCGTCGAAGAAAAGAAGGCCGCCATTCCCAAATCCCGGCTGAAGGCGATTCCCTATGCCCGCAACTGCATCGACTGCGAACGACGCAGAGAACAGCGAAACGCGGACACATGACACACGTTCCGAGAAATCGTATCGCGCTGTACACCGCCCTGACGTTTTCCTGTGCGGCCGCGGACCTGATCTCCAAGGAACTGGTCTTCCGCCGCTATGGAATCCACAGCGGCAGCGAATGGCTGCTCACCGGCTGGTTTCGCTTTCGCCTGTTCACCAGTCTCAACCAGGGTGCTCTGTGGGGAGTCGGCCAGGGACTGTCTCTCGTGTTTGCCGCCCTGAGTGCCGTGGCGCTGATCGGGATCGTCTACTGGCTGTTCTGGCACGGAGGCAGCCGCAGCCTCTGGCTCACGGTGGCCCTGAGTCTGGTATCCGGCGGCACGCTGGGAAATCTGTATGATCGCCTGGGGATCCCGGGAATCACGGATGTCCAGGGACATCCCGTGCGGGCCGTCCGGGATTTTTTTGATGTCCGCCTGGGCAGCTTCGAATGGGCGATTTTCAATGTGGCTGACGTGTGCCTGGTCAGCGGAGCTGTCATGCTTCTGCTGCAGTCGCTGCGCACACCGCGGTCGAACTCGTCCCTGGCCGCCGCGGAATGACACAGCCGCCGCGCAGCCACGAAATTCTTCACGCGGCGGATTCCGCCCGCCGTGCGTCCATCCCGGCACCGGGCCGATTATTTGACGCCCGACGTCCGTGCGATACGATGCCGTTTCGCCACAGTCGCGTGCCGCTGTCTGTCTCAGGCCCCCCCAGGAAGGTTTCAATGGATCAGGACGAAATCCTGCTGGATGCAGAAGAACGCATGGAAAAAGCCGTCGAGCATTTTCGGTCCGCTCTGACGGGCATTCGCACCGGCCGGGCCAGTGCCGGACTGGTCGATTCAGTTCGTGTCGACTACTACGGGACACCGACTCCGCTGAAACAGATCGCCAACATCAGCGTCCCGGAACCTCAGCAGATCATGATCCGGCCGTTCGACACATCCAGTCTGGACAACATCGCCAAAGCCATCCAGGCGAGTGATCTGGGGCTGGCGCCCAATAATGACGGCCGCGTCATTCGACTCAACATCCCTCCGCTGTCCGGTGAACGTCGCAAACAGCTTGTGTCCCGTATTCGCGAACTGGCCGAAGAAGCGCGGGTTTCCATCCGCAACATCCGCCGCGATGCCAACAAACACGCCGACCAGGCTCAGAAAAACAAAGAAATGACCGAAGACGAACGCGACCAGACCAAAGACAAAATCCAGGATCTCACCCGCCGCTTCGAAGGTCAGGTCAACAGTCAGGCAGAAACCCGGGAAAAGGAAATTCTGGACGAATGACCCGACCTGCCGCAGAAGTCTCGTCTGCGGAAACAGCCGGGAACCCAGAGCCGACATGTTCCTGCGGTCGGACCGTTCCCTTTCCGCTGTTCATCCCTGCGGCTGATACAGCGGCAGAAAGCGGTCCTCCAGATGCCGCATCAGCGGCTCGTCGCTGAGTGGTTTTCCCGTCACCGCCTCCACCAGCCGCGCTGCCGGAAAACGCTGTCCCTGTGAATGGATGTGATGGCGCAGCCACGAAAGCAGCTCAGAAAACTCTCCCTGAGCGAAACGGCGGTGCAGGTCGCCCAGATCATCCAGGACCGCCTCGAAAAACTGAGCCGCATACATGTTTCCCAGAGCATAGGTGGGAAAGTATCCGAACAGCCCGGCGCTCCAGTGCACATCCTGCATGCAGCCGTCGGCATCGCCCGGCGGACGCATTCCGAAATCACGTTCGAACCGTTCGTTCCACGCCACGGGCAGATCCTCCACCGAAAGCGCGTCCTGAATCAAAGCGCGTTCCAGATCGAAACGCATCATGATGTGCAGGTTGTACGTGACTTCATCCGCTTCGACACGAATGAGTGACGGGCGAACGGCATTGATCGCGAAAACGAAGTCTTCGATGGGCGTGCCGCCCAGAGACGCCGGAAACGCTTCCTGCACCAGCGGGTAGAAGTGCTCCCAGAAGGCGGGTGACCGGCCCACGATATTTTCCCACAGCCGCGACTGCGACTCATGAATGCCCAGCGACACGGCCGTCCCCAGAGGAGTCCCCCAGGCATCCGCCGGAAGCCCCTGTTCGTACAAAGCATGTCCCGTTTCATGCAGCGTTCCGAAAAAAGACGTGCTGAAACACTGCGGGTCGTACCGCGTGGTCATCCGACAGTCGCCGGGGCCGGTCCCGCTGCAGAACGGATGAGCGGCCACATCCAGGCGGCCGGCATGAAAATCGAATCCGATGGCTTCCGCAGCCCGCCGGCCCAGACGTTCCTGAACATCGGTCGGATAATCCCGTGTGAGAATCCCTTCATCGGGCCGCCGCGGGGCTCCCCGAATCGTATCCAGCAGCGTCACGAGCTTCTGCCGCAGCCTGCGGAACACCGCATCGACGTCGTGACCGGACATTCCCGGTTCATACTCATCCAGAAGGGCATCGTAGGCGTCGTTTTGAGATTCCGTCTGGAGCGCCTGAGCCTCTTCCTGTTTCAGACGGACGACCTGCGTCAGCCACGGGGCGAATGCAGAAAAATCATCGGCCCGGCGGGCCGCGACCCAGTGATGCTGCGCCAGAGCCGTCACGCGGGCCAGTTCTTCCACCAGACGCTGCGGCAGACGACGCTGCCGATCGTAAACCCGGCGGATCTCCCGCAGATTCACTGCCGAATCGGACTCCGCCGAATCGGTCAGCTCACTGTCCTGAAGAGCATCCAGCAGTTCCTCGATCCGGGGATCCGTGGCCATCTGATGATGCAGCCCCGAAAGAACACTCAACTGCCCCGCGCGATGCTCAGCACCGCCCGGCGGCATGAACGTTTCGCGATCCCAGCCCAGAACGGACGCCGCGGATTCCAGAAACGCTGCCTTTCTGAACAGCGACAGCAGTTCGTCATACAGTTCCGCAGGACGCGTCATGACCGCTTCCCTTCCGCTTCGTTTCCGGATCCCGCCGGCCGCCCGGAATCCGGCTCCGGCTTCGTATCCCTGTCCGGAGAACCCGACGGCAGACGGCGCTGCTGACGCAGCGTCTGCACGCGATCGACCACCATAGCCAGTCCGATCAGCACGATGGTCAGCAGAAACTCGCCCGTCAGCAGCACGCCTGCATGGCGATCCAGCCAGCCGGAAATCGGTGCCTGAGGATTACCGAACACCGAAGCAATCAGCGCCAGAATCGTCATGATGAACACCGCGCAGACCGGCACAACAAGTCGAAACAGGATTCCAGGAGACGTTCCAGAACGTTTCATCAGAACAGGACCGGCCACTACGATAGAAAGCCTCTGACCAGCAGACGGCAGGTTATAGTCGATTTCCCGCAGCCGCACACGGTTCCTTGAATACTCAGACCCCACAAAAACGCTTCCTGGCCGCCCCCGGAATCCGAACGGCCTGGCTGGCGGCCGCCGGACTGTCCGTATTCTTCGAAGTGCGGCGTCTTCTGGCAGCAGTGCACACGCCTGCCGGCCCGCTCACCTGGTTCATCCACTGGGATCCGGAAACGACACTGCCGCTGTTTGTCCTGATTCTGCTTCCGGTTCTTGTCGCCGTGACCCGGCCGCCCCGAACGGCCCCGCCGCAGAAGCAGACGCCGTCACGGAGCCGGCTGGTGCTCAGCGGCCTGCTGGTGTTTGGTACATCAATCGGTGCCAGCCTGACGGTGGGACTGCACCCGGTTCCGGTGGCCGATCAGTTCGGTTCTGCTGACAGAACGGCCGCCTTCGCCAGCCTGCCGCCCGCCTATCACGACGAATACAGTTATCTGCTGCAGGCCCGCACCTTCGCGGCCGGTCGCCTGTCGTGGCCGCCGGCTCCCGTCCTTCCGGATCTGTTCCACCAGTACCACGTTCTGAATCAGAAGGTGACCGCCAGCCGCTACTTTCCGCTCACGGGAGCCTGGACGGCCCTGTTTCTGGCCACGTGTCATCCGATCGTCGGTCACTGGCTGGCCGGAGGCCTGGCGGCCGTGTTCTTCTGGCTGGCCGCCGGAGAATTCCTCCGACCCGGAGCGGCACTCGCTGCCGGACTCCTCATCGCCCTCAGCCCGGGCCTGGCTGTTTTCAGCAATCTGCTGCTGTCACACCACCCGACGATGCTGGCGCTGAGCGTGTTTCTATGGGCCATGATCCGCACGCTCCGGACCGGCCGGACCGGCTGGTCGCTGCTGTCCGGAACGGCCCTGTCAGCCGCCATGCTGGGCCGTCCGATGACCGCAGCCGGATTCGCTCTGCCATGGGGGCTGGCGTTCGGCTGGTTCCTGATCCGGCGGTGCCGGGACGCGAAGTGCTGGCAGCCTGCCGCGGCCATGCTGCTGCCGCTGACAGCCGGATTCGTGATTCTGGGAATCCTGAATCAGGCCGTCACCGGGTCGCCGATGCGCACCGCTTACCAGGAATACACCGACACGTACACACCGCGCCATACGTACGGCTTCAACAACGGAATCCGCGGTGATGCCAGCGATTCGCCCCACATTCTGCATCGGTACAACCAGTGGGCGGAAAACCTGACGCCGGCTCTGGCTCTGCGCAACATCGCCCGGCGCGCTCTGGCCAGCGTCCAGTGGTCACTGGGAATCATCCCCATCGTCTTTGGCCTCATTGTGACCGCAGGCCACATCGCCAGGAAATCGTCCGGCGAAATGTTTCCACGGTGCATGACAGCCCTGGTGCTGTGCAGCATCATCACGCTGCACGCCGTTCATGTTCCTTACTGGTTCGACGGCATCATGCACTGGCATTACGTTTTCGAAACCGCCCCGCTGCTGCTGATTCTCACGGCAGCCGGACTGTCCGAAGCAGCGCATCAGCTTTCCCGATCTCTGCGTCCCGTCCCCCGCATCGGCTGGACGGCCGCTCTGGCTGCAGCCGCCCTGCTTCCGGGGTGGGTGACCGCGGATGTTCTGTGGGGGACGTCCAAAGTGGACGCGGCGATCGGTGAACTGGCCTGGCCGCGCCGCCGGCTGGCCCTGTTCGAAGACATCCTGCACTCCGACCGCATTCGGCACCCGGCTCTTGTGCTGGTGGATGAACGGAACCAGGATCCCCAGCTCAGCTACATCATCAACGACCCGCTCTGGAACGCCGATGTCCTCACAGCCCGTCTTCCCTCCTCAGCAGAGGACATGACGATTCTGCGCCGCCGGTTTCCGAATCGACACTTTTATCGATTCGACCCTCAGAACTTCTCTATCGAAGAACTGCCGCCCCCATGACAGACTCAGATGACTGTGTTCTGGTCGACACACACTGCCATCTCGACGCCGATGCCTTCTCCCAGGATCGCCGCGAAACCATCCGCCGCGCTCTGGACAGCGGCGTCTCCGCCCTGCTGACCATCGGCATCGATGCGGCCACCAGCCAGGCGGCTGTGGAGCTGTCGGAACAGTATCCTCAGGTCTTCGCCGTCGTCGGAATTCAGCCCAATTATGTTCACGAAGCCGCTCCCGGCGACTGGGACCGCATCGTCGCTCTCACGGACCACCCTCGCGTCGTGGGAGTGGGTGAAACCGGCCTGGACAACTACTGGGATTTCGCCCCGGCGGACCTACAGACGGAATACTTTCGTCGACACATTCGGCTGTCGCGGAGCAGCGGTCTGCCCTTCGTCGTTCACTGCCGGGAAGCGGAAGCGGAAGTGGTCGCGGTGCTCAGACAGGAATTCGACGGGACACCGTTCCGAGGTGTGATGCATTCTTTCTGCGGCAGTCCTGACATTGCCCGTGAGTGTCTGGATCTGGGCCTGCACATTTCCTTTGCCGGCATGCTGACATTTCGCCGCAATGAAGAACTCCGCAAAACAGCCGCCGGAATTCCGGCAGATCGCCTGCTCGTGGAGACCGACGCGCCCTGGCTGGCCCCTCATCCTCATCGAGGCAAACGCAATGAACCGGCCTGGGTACGCCATACCGCGGAATGCCTCGCGGGCCTGCATCAGATGAATCTGGAGGAAATGGCACGGCAGACAACCTGCAACGCCCGGCGCCTGTTCGGTCTGCCGGAACGGCCGCTTCCATGACCGGCCGTCTCAGGCCGCTCCGCACATCCGATGCCGCACGTAGTCCTTCAGTCGATCGCGGGCACTGTTGACGATGCGGCAGACGCGGGACTCCGACAGGCCCAGAACAGCACCGACTTCCCGCAGTTTGAGGCCTTCCAGATAGTGCAGCGACACGGCCAGCCGCATGGTGTCCGGCAGAGTTTCGATTCCGTCCGCCAGAACCTGCTGCATCTCAGCCCGTTCCGTCTCCTGTTCGCCGCCATCCGGAACCGACGCCTGAGAATGAACCGCTTCGTTCCACGACTCCGGCCGCGTCAGTCGCGCGGCTGTCAGACAGTCGGTCACCTGTTCCACCGGAAGTCCGGACGCTTCAGCAAGCTGTTCGACCGTGGCTCCCGGCCCGACCTGCTCCCGAGCCCGGCGCAGAAGCGCGATGCGCTGCAGCATCTGCTGGGAAAGAGGACAGTTGCGGCGCAGCTCGTCCAGAATGGCTCCGCGAATCCGCTGATAGGCGAACGTACGGAACTCCACATCACGATCGGCATCGAACTGCCGGGCCGCTTCGATCAGCCCCAGAACTCCGGCTGATTCGAGGTTTTCCGCATCGACACGGGGCGGCAGCTGAGCCAGAAGCCGGTTCAGAATGTGCCGCACGTATCCCAGATGACTGAGAATCAGTTCGTCCGTTGCCTCTGTCCGATCCGAAACCCTGTTTTGCCGGGTGGATGTCGTCGTCATGATCCCGCTCTTCCGTCAGGAGATTTCAGATTCCCGAATCTGCCCCGAACGGAGCATTTCTGAAATCTGCACATTCGATGCGTTTTCGCACCATCTCCTAAACATGCCCCCTGGAATCACGCGTGCCGCCCGGACACCACAAAGCCCTCGTTTCTCCCCTGGGCAACAACCCGAATTCCGCCAGGTCCCCTGTCAAGCAGCCCGAATTCGGCCCGGCAGGGGTGATCAGACGGCCGAAAACCGGAGACAAAAAAATCCGCCGACGAATGCCGGCGGATCAGGAATCGGTCTGTCGAAAAACCGCTCCGGTTGTCAGTCAGATGCGTCGGAAGAATCCGTCTGATCCGCATCCGCCTCACGGCTTCCCAGACTGAACAGCGGGCCGGAGCTGCCTCCCATGCCACCTTTGAGTTCTTCGCGGGGTCGGGATTCGTCACTGCTGTCACCTGTCTGAGCCGCTTCTGCCCGAATCTCTTCATCCGAACGGCAGCTCAGCCCGATCTTGCGGTCTGCCGTGTCGACCCGCAGAACCCGCACTTCCAGTTCGTCACCCACATTGACCATGGCTTCCGGATGATCCACTTTGTGGTCAGCCAGTTCCGACACGTGCAGCAGTCCTTCCAGGTCGTCCTCCAGTTCCACAAACACGCCGAAGTTCGTGATTTTCGTGACCTTTCCTTTCACAGAACTGCCCGGCCTGTATTTCTCAGGAATCGTGGTTTCCCACGGATCTTCTGAAAGCTGCTTGAGCCCCAGGGCGATCCGTCGACGCTCTTCGTCGACCGACAGGATCTGGCATTCGATGGGATCTCCCTTTTTCAGCAGTTCGTTTGCGTGAGACACCTTGCGGGTCCACGACATATCGCTGATGTGCAGCAGACCATCGACACCTTCTTCCAGTTCCACAAAGGCCCCGTAATTGGTGAGATTGCGAACGGTCCCCGATACTTTCGTGCCCACCGGATACTTCTCGGCCACGTTGTCCCAGGGATTGTCCTGAGTCTGCTTCATGCCGAGAGAGATTTCCTGCTTCTGGGTGTTGATCCCCAGAACCATCACATCCACTTCGTCGCCGATGCTGACCAGTTCGCTCGGGTGACTCACCCGCCGGGTCCACGACATCTCGCTGATGTGCACGAGTCCTTCGATACCGTCCTCCAGCTTCACGAAGGCGCCGTAGGTCAGCACATTGACCACTTCGCCGCGCACCACGCTGTTGACCGGATACTTTTCTTCGATATTCTCCCAGGGACTGGGAGTCTTCTGTTTCAGCCCCAGAGCAATCTTTTCCTTCTCGTAGTCGATGTTCAGCACCATCACTTCGAGTTCGTCGTCGATGTGAACCATTTCCGTCGGATGACTGATGCGCCCCCAGCTCATGTCGGTGATGTGCAGCAGACCGTCGATGCCGCCCAGGTCCACGAAGGCGCCGAAATCGGCAATGTTCTTGACAACCCCCTTGCGAATGTCGCCGACCTGGAGCGTTTCCAGCAGCTCCTTTTTCATCTTTTCGCGGGCTTCTTCGATGAGTCGGCGTCGCGACACGACAATGTTCCGCCGCTGCTCATCGATCTTCAGGATCATGCACTCGATTTCCTGGCCGATGTAGTCCCCGATGTCCTGAGGACGCCGCACGTCCACCTGACTGGCCGGCAGGAACACGTGCACGCCAATGTCGACCAGCAGTCCGCCCTTGATCTTCCGTTCCACCGTCCCGCGCACGACATCGCCTTCGGAGTGCCGCGAAATGACGTCTTCCCACTGTCGAATCCGCCGCGCCTTGCGCCATGACAGCAGAATCAGACCGATGGAATCCTCGAACTCTTCGAGGAGCACCTCGATTTCATCGCCCGGCTGAGGCAGCTCGTCGTCCGATTCCCATTCGTCCCGCTGGATGATGCCTTCACTCTTGTACCCGATGTCGACAACCACCTCTTCGTCATCGACACGAACGACCCGGCCGGTCAGAAGCTGATTGATGTCGTACGTCTGCGCTTCGTGCTCATACAGAAGTTCTTCCGGCTCGGTGAAAAGAGATTCGATTTCCTGTTCGTCTACAGAGAATTCACGAAGGAGGTGACGATCGACCATGGAAAAAACCGCCTGGAGGACGCAGAACGGACAGTCCGTCCCGCACAGCTCAAGTGAAGGGCCATTGTGATGACGCGAACTTCCCCGTGAAATCCGCGACTCCGAAAAATCGGATCGCGGGTTATACCGACAACGCAAAATAAAATCCAGCACAGGATTACGTGCTCTTTCGGAGTTCCCGGTCCGCTCCGGCTGCCGAAACCGCCCGGCCAAAACCAGCCGGCTCCCCGGATCGATGGTCTGTTGCAGCGTGTCCAGAATCCCCCCGCGGAAGCCCACAGCCGCATTTCCGCCCCAGTTCCCCCACATTCTCCGCTTGACAGCCAGCCGCTTTCCTGCCAAATGGGCAATCTGCCGGAATCAGGATTCCCTGTTGATTCCGCAGACGTTCGCCCGAAAATGGATCCGTCGCCCCGCGACAACCATGTTCGAACCCTAACTTGTTGGAGGCGTTGATGTTGAAGTTCAGGACCACGGGTCGGCTGGTGACCGCTGTTACTCTGTTTTTCGCCCTTTTCGTGATGTCCGGCTCTGTTTCGGCCCGGCCGAATTTCGTCGGGGTCTTCAAGAAAACCTACCCGGACCTGGCCAAAAGCAGGGAAGTCAAAGTCAACTGCGCTGTCTGCCACAACACGAAAGACAACAAGAAAAAGAAACACCGCAACAACTACGGAGTCGCCCTGAAGGAAGAACTCGGCACCACCAAGGAAAAGGACAAGAAGAAGATCGCAGCAGCCCTCAAAGCCATCGAAAGCCAGAAAAGTCACGTCGAAGGCAAAACGTTCGGCGATCTGATCCGGGAAGGCAAACTGCCCGGAGAAGACAAGGCCGCCGACTGACCGGAGCCGTTCGTGCCCCGAAATCACTGCAACGCGGACCGGATTCTCCGGTCCGCGTTGTCATGCGCCCCCCCACGGTGATCAGCACGGCGACCAGCAGGCTGAGCGTTGAACCATCCCCCGGCGCCTGCGGACGACCGCGTCGGCCCCGGCAGCCCGCCGGAATCCGACACCGGCCGGCGGGCCAGCTGAACAGGACGAACCGACAGAGCAGGGCGAGCAGATTGTCCGACCGGTCACTCGGCCCCGGACAGACCGTCGTACGTGATTTCGTACAAAGTCGGCCAGTACTTGCCGGTGATGAACAGCCGGCGGCTGTCGGCATCCCAGGCGATTCCGTTGAGGACAGCGTCGCGGCTGCGACGCACCGAAGCCGGAACAAGCCGCTTCAGTTCCAGCCATCCGCGGACAGCTCCGGTCTGTGGATCGATGCGGGCGATCCTGGTTGAACGCCACACGTTGGCCAGAACTTCTCCGTCGACGTACTCCAGCTCGTTCAGTCTCCGAACGGACCGCAGGCCCGCGTGCACGCGCAGACGGCGGACCACACGCCAGGTGGACGGATCGACGAAACGCAGCACTGACGACCCGTCGCTGATGATGAACTGCCGTCCGTTGTGAGTGATCCCCCAGCCTTCCTTCAGAGAACGGTCGATGCGCCGATACGCCACGGTTCCCAGCCGTTCCAGAGTCGCTGCATCCCAGATGATCAGATATCCGTTCTTCCAGGTGAGCTGAATGACCTGATCCTTCCAGACAGTCAGCCCCTCTCCGAACACGTCCCGGGACAGTTTCCGCATGCGGCGGACCATTCCGGTTTCCAGATCGACCTCCCGCAGAGTCGACCGGCTGCGCTGACCGGTGCTTTCCAGCAGCTTCGCATCATGAACCACCAGTCCCTGGCAGAATGCCCGCGGATCGTGCGGATATTCCGCCACGGACCGCACTTCGATCGTCGCAGCGGACGACGGAGAAGACTCCACCGCAAACACCACGAAAACGGCACACCCGGCGGCCAGCAGAATGACGAATGCCCCGCAGCGGCGCCACCTGGCACGCCGATGCCGCTCAGCCGACCCCGCCGCATCCATCCGCGGACCGGCTGAGTTCACGGCTGTCTCCCGCCTGGACTATTCGGCCGCCGACGTCTCTTCTGCCGCATGATCCGCCTCCTCGTGATCATGGTCGTCATGCTCATGCTCATGGTCATCATGCGCATGGCCATCTTCCCCGCCGTGATCGTGGCCGGCATGGCCAAAGTGACCGCTGTATTCCTCACCATCCAGTGTCACGTGGAAGTGACCATGCAGTTCATCCAGAGACGTCGTTCCTTCGGGAAGACCGCTTCCGGAAACCACGAAACACGATGCGGTTTCTTCCGTTTCTCCTTCCAGCGGACGCGGAGTCACTTCCAGGTGAATTTCGTCGTCTCCTTCTTCCAGTTCGAACACGACATCGGACGCCGCATGAGCCTCCCCGATTTTCGATCCGTAAAAATAGACGGTGATGTCACGCGACTGCGGGTCGAACACGACTTCTCCATGATGCGCATGCGCCGCATCGAATTCGATGATCGTGCCGCCATGCACCCCCGTGTGGTCGTGATAGTCCGCAGACGGATTCGATGTATCGCTTTCCGGCGCCTGATCATACTCGCCGTATTCGTTTCCCGACTGACATCCGGCCAGCAGAACCGGAAGGCAGACCACAACAGCCACCAGCAGACGCAGCATAATATCCGTTTTCCGTAATGAGTTTCCGTCGGGGAGCGGTTCGATTTCCACCATGCGACACGACCTATCCGCTTCTTCCACACGTCGCATCGCTGTGCGGGCCGATTCTAGGACGCCCCCCGCGAATTTCCATCCACAGCCGGCACCCAGGCACGGAAACCGGAAAACGGACGATCAACGGAACCGCATCAGCGGGCGCCCGCCTTCAGCCGGCCCCGAATCCGGGAAAGAAGAGGCCCCACAGCCGCAGCCGACAGTCCCAGCCGCTCTGCAATCTGTTCGTAGCTCAGACCGTCCCAGTAGAACATTTTCAGAACATCCTGCGATCTCTGCGGAAGACGCTCCATCAGCGAACGCACCTGGTCGCGATCATCGACGGAAGAATCCCTGGAATCTCTCGATTCCGTCGCCTTCTCGATGGCGCTGTTGTGAGCGTTCACATGCCCCAGAGCTTCCGCATACCTTTTCTGACGCAGTTTTCTGAGCACGATGCGACGAACGATCACTGTCAGCCACGTCGCCAGCGAAGACCGCCCCCGAAACCGTCGCAGTGCGGCCATTCGACGATCGACCAGAGCCGCAAATACATCCGCGCACAGATCGTCTTCGTCGTCCGCGCTCAGCCGGTAACTGTGCGCTTCGGCCGTGTGCCGAATCACCTGAATCACCAGACCGGCAAAACGATCCACGAAAACTTCCCACGCCCCCTCCGTTCGGCTGAGGAGATCACGAATCAGTTTTCTGTCGGTTTCGGACAGCGGCATGGCGGTCACGCCAGTCTGGAACAAACGAACAGCGGCCCTGATGATTCGCTGGTCACACCCGGAGTCTCCGCAGAAACTACGCCGGAAGACCCGATTCGGGATGAAAAAAAGTTCACTCAAACTCGAGAATATTGTGCCTTCCGGGCCGAAACGAAGCAACCGGCGTTTTCCTGCGTGCAGGGAAACAGAAAATCGTCCTCGTCCCTGCGGGGAAACCATCCTGGCAGATGCCGCCCCGCACTCCGCTCAGTCGGCCCAAAAACCCGGCAGAATTCAGCCGACCTGTTTCCGAGATTGCGTCTCAATTTGATTCCGAAAGCATTGGGCCGACGTCTCCCATGGAAAAAGTCGAAACAATTCTCATACAAACCGCTCATGTCAGCGGCCCTCGCGGTTTTCACCGGTCCGGACGGGGAACCGGAAGAACCCGGACGCTGATTCCTGCCCGACATGTACCTCGCGCGGGCACGACACATCTCAGAAGGGAAGAAAGGGCACCACAATGACCCACGTCGTTGCCGAACCATGTTTCAACTGCAAGTACACCGACTGCGTCGTCGTCTGTCCGGTGGAATGTTTCTACGAGGGAGAATCGATCCTGGTGATTCACCCGGATGAATGCATCGACTGCGAAGCCTGTGTTCCGGAATGTCCTGTGGAAGCGATTTTCCACGAAGACAACCTCCCCGAAGAGTGGGCCGGCTACAAGGAACTCAACGCGGAAATGGCGCCGCAGTGGCCGAACATCACAGAACAGAAAACTTCGCTGGCAGAAACCGGCGGTCAGTGTCCTTCCGCCAGCTGACGTCCGCAGTCGGCCGCCGCGTGCCGAGGACGGCATCCGCCTGAAGTCGGCTGCTGTCGCAGTGCGCTTTGGCACTCGCCTGATGATGCGGGCCTGAAATCCTCCGGGGTTCTTCGACGCTGTCGCGGAACCCCGTTTCTATGCGCCTTCGGAAACCTTCCGAAACGCTTCACACACCGGAAACCGCTGAACAGCCTCAGGAATCGTCGGACGGACGTGACGTCGACAGCAGAATGCGGATAATGCACCTGCACCGCCGTTCGCCGTTCTTTTCGTCCTGCGCCCATGCCCGGCCCCCTTTCTTCATCGACTTTTTCCGGCGTTTCTGAAGCCGCAGCAGAACTGCAGCAGGCCGTTCAGGAACTGCACACGGCAGCTCAGGTCCTGCAGCCGGCACCGCTGGATTCTCATGAGTGGTACGAACTGCTGCGGCAGAAACTCCTGCCGCAGCTCGGACAGGATGCCTGGCTCGTCGCAGCCGTTGTGGGAGGAACGAACACCGGCAAGAGTGTCATCTTCAACCACCTGGCCGGATGCCGGGCCAGTTCCACAAGTCCCCTGGCATCGGGAACGAAACATCCGGTCTGTCTGGTTCCGGAAGGATTCACCGATCGTCACGACCTGCCTCGGCTGTTTCCCGATTTCGAACTGCACGAATGGACGAACGCCGACCGGGCCCTGCAGGAAACGTCCGGCAACGAACTGTTCTGGAAAACCGCGTCCGAACTGCCGCCAACCCTTCTGGTACTCGATACCCCGGACATCGACAGTGATGCCCGTGTCAACTGGATTCGAGCCGATGCGATTCGCCGCAGTGCCGACGTTCTCATCGCCGTGCTGACACAGCAGAAATACAACGATGCGGCGGTCAAGGATTTCTTCCGAAAAGCGGCCGCCGAAGACAGGACGGTCATCGTCGTGTTCAATCAGTGTGAGCTTCCGGAAGACGAATCGTACTGGCCGATCTGGATCGACACATTCTGTTCGGAAACCGGGACGAACCCGGAACACGTGTATCTGGCTCCGAACGACCGGTCCGCGGCCGAAGAACTGCGTCTGCCGTTTTACGAACGCCCCTGGCCGCCGGCCCCCGGCGAACATCGCTCCTGCGACAGTCCGCCCCGCAGCCTGAAAGACGACCTGTCGCGTCTGAAATTCCGTGACATTCGTCTGCGCTCTCTGCGTGGTTCCCTGCGAGAACTGCTCCGTCCGGACCACGGCATCCCGGGCTGGATGCAGGATCTCAGCCGAAGAGGCGCCGATCTGAACACCGCTGCAAGGCTCCTGTCGTCCGACATCGATTTTCGCGTTCGCGACTGGCCGGGACCGCCGACGGCCGCCTTCGTCGCTGAAATCCGTGCCTGGTGGAGATCCCGCCAGAGCGGCTGGGCTCACCGCATCAATTCGGTTTACGACACCGTCAGCCGAGGGCTCCTGTGGCCGCTGCGCAAAGCCCGGCAGGCCATTCAGGGAGAACCGCCCGAACTCCTCACTCAGTATCAGGAACGGGAATGGACAGCCATCCTGACGACGATCGAAGAACTGTTCAGCCGGCTGCAGCTTCTGGCCGATTCCGGAAACGATCTGATTCGGCCGCGAGTGGAAACCATCCTCCAGGGAGCCTCCCGCAGCGAACTGATGGCCGCACTGAAACGGCAGCACCAGACGGTCGATTTCCAGGCGGAACTGAGTGCGGTGGTGGCTGAAGAGATGGAGCACTTCCGGGCAGACGATCCGAAGCGGTACGAACTGTATCGCCAGCTTCATCACGTGTCGGCGGCCATTCGTCCGGTGACCAGCGTGGTGCTGTTCAGCCTGGGATTCGGGCCGGCCGGCGAAGCCGTCGCTCCCCTGGTGGCCGATGCGGCCGCCGGAACGGTCATCCACGTGGCCACGGATTTTGCCGGGGGAGCCGCAGCCACGGTCGTCGGCGACACGGCTCTGGGAACAGCGGC
>WFTL01000020.1 GCA_015485495.1 Planctomycetaceae bacterium | reverse complement strand
TGATCAGGCCGTCCCGCCGCTCTGCCACGGTGCCGTCCAGAACCGTGTCCGTTCCGGTGATTTCCGCCACCCGGCGGCTGGCCGGCTGGCCGAACACCGATTCCAGAGATCCGCTCTGCAGAATCCGGCCGTCGTCCATCACCACAAGCGTATCGGCCAGGGCCAGCGCTTCCATGCGATCATGGGTGACCAGAACCACAGGAACCGCGAACTCCGCCAGAAAATCTCTCAGCTCGCGCCGCAGCTCACGCCTCAGACGATCATCCAGTGCGGACAATGGTTCATCCAGCAGCAGCAGACGAGGCCGGGCCGCCAGACAGCGCGCCAGAGCCGCTCGCTGCTGCTGGCCTCCGGAGATCCGGCCTGGCAGACGGTTGGCCACGTCCGTCAGACGGAATCGTTCCAGCAGAACGCGGACAGTGTCCTGCCGTTGCGTCCGGGGGCGAGCCCTCAGGGAATATCCGATGTTTTCGGAAACCGACAGGTGCGGGAACAGCAGACCGTCCTGAACCAGCAGCCCGGTGCGGCGCTGCTGAGGAGTGCGGCAGATGCCGGCTTCCGCGTCGAACCAGACGTCGCCGCCACAGCGAATGATTCCGCTGTCCGGCCGATCCAGACCGGCCAGACAGCGGAGGACCGTCGATTTGCCGCATCCGGACGGTCCGTACAGGACCGTAACGGAGAAACCCGTCGCCGGCATCTCCAGATCGGCCTGAATGGCCGGGCCGCGGATGTAGCGTCTTTCGAACCGGGCTTCCAGCAGGGAGGTCACAGAGGCGTCCTTCGGCGGCTGAGCCCCTGCACGAGACACAGCACGGTGAATGAGAACAGCAGCAGCACCAAAGCCGTCCGTCCGGCCGCTTCGTAGTCCAGAGCCTGCATGTCGTCGTAGATGGCGACCGACAGCGTGCGGGTGACTCCCGGAAGGTTTCCGCCGATCATCAGAACGATGCCGAATTCTCCCACGCAGTGGGCGAACGTGAGCACGACTCCGCTGAGCAGCCCGCTGCGACTCAGTGGAAACACGATCCGCCAGAACGTCATCCAGCGGGTTTCTCCCAGACACCACGAGGCTTCGATGAGACGACGATCGACCTGCTCCATGGCCGCCGCGAACGGACGCACGGCAAAAGGCAGATTGTACAGAACCGATCCCAGCAGGATGCCGGCAAAGGAAAACGGCAGCGGTGTTCCCGCCACGGATTCCCAGATGCGGCCGGCCACGCTGTCCGGACCGGTTGCCAGAAGAATGTAAAACCCCAGAACGGTCGGCGGCAGAACCAGGGGCAGCGCCACGACGGCTTCGACAGGGCTGCGCAGCCGCGAGTTCGTGGTTGCGATCCACCAGGCCAGAGGCAGACCGACAATGCACAGAATCCCCGTCGTGGCGCCGGCCAGGCGGACGGTCAGCCAGGCTGCGGTCCAGTCCATCAGAGAGACTCCGGATTCAGAAAACCGTGCTGTTTCAGAATGCGGCGTCCCGGAGGTCCGCACAGAAAGGAACGGAATCGTTCAGCAGCAGGACGATTCGAACAGCCATCGGGGATGGCGCCGTAATGGTCGATGGGGGCATGCATGGTTTCCGGAATCACCTGCTGATTCTGTGGCTGGTGAGGCGGTTCGGTGACGACCGCAGACAGCGCCGTGATTCCGACATCCGCCGCCCCGGTCCGGACGAAATGAACAACCTGCAGCACATGCTCGGCCCGAACGATCCGTTTGTCCGGATGCATTTCCGGCAGCAGTTGCCGCAGAACTTCCTGGGCCGCTCGACCGTAAGGAGCCGTGCGAGGATTCGCAATGGCGATGGTTCGGACGGCCGGGGCCTGAAGAATCTGCTGCAGGTCCGCCGCCGCAGAAGCCGGCGGCAGTCCCGGCCGCCGACACAGAACCAGCCTTCCGCGGGCGTAGCAGAACACCTGTTCGGGGCGCACTATGTTCCGGTGAACCAGAGCATCCGGGTACTGCCGATCGGCCGACAGGAACACATCGAACGGTGCCTGCTGCAACAGTTGAGCGAACAGGTGTCCGGATGCTCCGAAAACGGGTCGGATGGCCGGATTGCTGCTGTCGGCACCGAATGCGGCCGCGATTGCCGTCAGAGCCGGTCGCAGACTGGCGGCGGCAGCAATCGTCAGAACGCCGGTGCCGGAGAATGACCGGCTGACGGCTGCCGGCGATCCGCAGCCGCACCACAGACCGGCCAGCCCCGGCAGCAGGCGTCGAATCACGTCGGAACGGGGAATCATCTGCGTCATTGTATCGGGAGAATCCTTCGAAGGGACCTGTCTGTCGGATTTCGGCAGAGAACACGGTGAGGGAACGCCGCGCTGCGCCGGCTGGCCGGCCGGCGCAGCCGGCATCAGACATTCTCTCCTGGATCCCGGAGCAGACTGCGGGATTCGAAACCGGCTGCGGGATTCACGCCCCGGCTGCTTGCGCCGATGACGGCAGCGATCTATGATGGACACACCGGATGTCCCGGGATGGTGATGCGTGCGTGTCTTCATGTGTTTTCGGACGGGCTTATGAAAACAGTCCTTGTGATTCCCGACGGTGTGGCCGATGAACCCCAGCCGTCACTGGGCGGGCGGACGCCGCTGCAGGCCGCTCATCTGCCCCACATGGACGACGTGGCCCGCTGCGGAATCGTCGGACGAACGGACAACGTGCCGGCCAGCATGCCTTCGGGCAGCGATGTCGGAACGATGACTCTGTTCGGCTACGACACGCTCAGGTTCCACACCGGCCGGGCACCGATCGAAGCGGCCGCTCAGGGCATCGATCTGCAGCCCGGCGACTGGGCGATTCGCTGCAATCTGGTCACCGTGGAAGACGGCCGGATGAAAAGTTTCACGGCCGATCAGTACCCGAGTGACCTGGCGGGCGACCTGATCAGCCGACTGCAGGACGATGCCGGACGCGATTCACCCTGGGAATATCATGCGGGAGTCAGTTATCGCAATCTGCTGATCTATCGGGCCCGCGGTCGGGAAGCACCCTTTTCATCGGAAACCCGGACGACTCCGCCGCACGACATCACTGACCAGGAGATCTCCGGACATCTGCCGACCGGTCCGGGCAGTGAGGACCTTCGGTCGCTGATGGATGCCAGCCGCGATCTGTTTTCCGAAGCGGCTGCCAACAGGACCCGGTCAGCCGAACAGCGGCTGCCGGCCACGCAGACCTGGCTGTGGGGACTGGGGCAGCGGCCGAATCTGGAACCGTTCCGGCAGCGGTACGGAGTCCGGGGAGCGGTCATCACGGCGGTCGATCTGCTGCGCGGTCTGGGGCGCCTGATCGGGTGGGACGTCATCGAAGTTGAAGGGGCCACGGGGTATCTGGACACGGATTATGCCGCCAAGGGGGCGGCCGCTGTGGCCGGTCTGCAGCGGGACGACGTGGATTTTCTGGTCGTCCATGTGGAAGCCACGGACGAAGCATCGCACGAAGGCGACACGGCCGCCAAAATCCGGGCCGTCGAACAGATCGATGAACACATCGTCGGACCGGTTCACGACTGGCTGAAAAGTTCAGGAGACTACCGGATGCTGATCTGTCCGGATCACCCGACATTTCTGAGAACCCGCACGCACAGCCACGGTGACTGCCCCTTCGCCGCCTGCGGCACCGGCATCGAACCGGATGGCCTGGACACCTACAGCGAACACTCCGCCGCCCGTTCGTCTCGGACGTTCCCGCAGGGCCACGAACTGATGGGCTGGTTTCTGAATCACGTCTGACGGGCGGTCTCCGTGTGACGTTCAGCGATTGTGGGGCAGCGTTCCTGCGGAACTTCCGCGTCAGTGTGCCGAAGAGTCGTCCGGGATGTCGTCCAGGGGCAGTTTCCACAGCGGCTGGCCCGGGTGTTCACTGTGAAGCAGCAAAGAACGGTTGTCGGGACTGAAACAGACGGCTTCTCCCTGCCGCCGGATCGGCAGCGACAGCCGCTGCAGGGGAGCGGTCAGAACGTCCTGCCAGTGGGAACGATCGTTTTTTCGGCGGATCAGCCAGCCGTCCCACAGCGTGACGGCGGCCAGCAGCCGGCCGTCCGAAGAAAGGTCCAGGCCCGTTGCGAACGGAACGGGCAGGTCGGCGATGCGTTCTGCCGTGAGGTTCTGGTGCGGGGCGTTCACATTCAGGGGCAGCCGGTACAGTCCCGCCCGGTCGGGCGATTCTTTTGTCAGCAGCAGAATATCGCCGTGTACCGGATCCACCGCCACACCTTCACAGTTGTGCGGTCCGTCCGCATATTCGAACTGAACACGCACGTTCCAGGCAACGGAGCCGCGGGCTGCTGTGAGTCTGTCCGGTTCGGGCAGCAGATACAGCGTGCAGGGATGCCGGTTTCGGCTGCGGGAGACACTGTTGTCTCCGACATCCGCGATGAGCAGCCAGGGAGTTCTGTTGCTGTCGAATGCACACATGTCTTCCCAGTCGACCGCGTCGGCCTGCTGCAGCCGACAGATGCAGCGGGTCCGGCCGTCGAAACCCACCAGAAACATTCGCGGCACATCGCCCGAATCGTTGTGCATCCAGACCGCATTCGGATGGAGCCGACTGAAGGCCAGACCACTGCATTCGTGGATGCGATGATCTTCCACGACACACACCGTCTGCGGTTCCGTCGCTGATGACGTGCCGAAACACGCCACACAGACGGAAAACAGACACGGCCAGACCGCCGTCGTCCCCATGGCGGCAGGAAGGATTGGGAACTGCAGGTTCCTGTTCACGCAACATTCTCCACCGCTGACCGGGAAACGGCAGACCCGCTGTCTGCAGGGCCAGCCGTCATGACAGGGCCGGGGTGAGGGCCGGAGTAAGAAGCTTCTGAATCACAGTCACATGTTATCAGTCCGGTGAACCGGGCCGAATCGAAAACCGCTGCGCACCAGGTGGTCTCCGGCAGTGACACAAGCCGGACAGCGTGCCGAGGTGACAGATGGACTGCTGCGAGCACACCCGGGAGCGTGTCTGCCGGCGGTGGAAGAGGTTGCGTTTTCGAGGGGCGGGCGGTCCAATACATGGGGTGCAGACGGGGGATTTTCTGGAGCTGACAGATTGATGCACAGTCGATGTTCCGGACCGCGGCCGCGGCGGGAATTTCTGCAGGTGGGAAGCCTGGCACTCAGCGGACTCACTCTGCCCGATGTGCTGGCCGCACGCCGGGCGGCAGGACAGCAGCACCGCGACACGTCGGTCATTCTTCTGTATCTGCACGGCGGAGCGTCTCATCTGGAAACCTGGGATCTGAAGCCGGAAGCACCGCTGGATTACCGCAGCGTGTTTCAGCCGATCTCCACGACGGTTCCCGGCATGGACATCTGTGAGCTGCTGCCGCTGCAGGCCCGGCAGGCCCATCGGATCGCCATCGTGCGGTCTGTGCATCACCGGATGAGCAGTCACAGTGACGGCGGCATCGAGGTTCTGACCGGCAAAACGCCCGTTCGTCCGGACCCGTCGTCTCAGTCGAAAAGCGACCATCCGGATCTGGGCAGCATTGCCAGTTTTGTGCGGGGGATGTCGCCGCACGCCGTGCCGCCGTACATCGCCGTTCCGCAGTCCACCTACATGACGCGCCCCACCTACCTGGGACTGCAGCACGGGCCGCTGACAGCCGGCGATCCGTCCGGCAGCAGCTATCGGCCTCCGGTGCCGACGCTGAACGCCGGAGTCGACGGACGTCGTCTGGGAGACCGCCAGGCCCTGCTGAGTCAGCTCGATCGTCTTCGCGCCGGAATGGATCAGTCGGACAGTCTGGATTCTGCGGATCGATTCACCCGGCAGGCGTTCGATGTTCTGACCAGTTCCCGGACCGCGGCGGCCTTCGACCTGAATCAGGAACCAGACGTTCTGCGCGACCGATACGGACGCAACGTGTGGGGGCAGTCCTGTCTGCTGGCCCGCCGTCTGTGCGAAGCCGGCGCGGTGGTTGTGAGTCTGTACATGAACACGCCGCGCCGCGGACCGGAATTCACGAACTGGGATGATCACATTCTCAATGCCGGACGCCCGGGCCATTTCGCCGTGTACATGAGGCGCCGCCTGGAATACTTCGATCAGGCCCTCGGGACACTCATCGACGACATCCACAGCCGGGGCCTCGAACAGCGGATTCTGGTCGTGGTGACCGGAGAATTCGGACGCACACCGCGGCTCAGCCGCAGTTCGGACGGCGTGGGCCGGAATCACTGGCCGGGAGCCTACTCAGTGCTGTTTTCCGGAGGCGGACTGGCGACCGGTCAGGTGGTCGGCGCCACGAATTCCAAAGGCGAATATCCGGTCGAACGCCCCGTCAGTCCCCAGGATGTGCTGGCCACGATCTACCATCATCTGGGAATCGATCGGCACCGGTCTCTGACCGATCACGCCGGCCGGCCGGTCCCCATTCTGCCCCATGGGGAACCGATTTCCGAGCTGCTGTCCTGACCGCGTCGGAGTGATGGGCCGGCTGAAAAAGACGCGGCTGAAAAAGACGACCGGGCGGCCGCCGAAACGGGGCTGCAGGCAGCACGCTTTCACACGCCCCGGGCGCTGTCGAATTCTGCAATGTGCAGACGTGGAGAATAGTGGAATCCATGCCGCTTCGCGGCCTTCCGCACGCGGTCTTCCCGGTCCTGCAGTTCCTGGCGGGTGCGGGCCTGCGGCATGAGCCACACATGGTCGGCCGATGCTTCCGGAATGCGGTCCACATAACGGCACACATCGTCCACGTCCGCATCCGTATCGATCACGAATTTCAGAATCGATCGGTAACGCTGCATGAGAGACCGGATGACGGCCGGCTGATCGCGCGTCTGTTCGTGACGCTGCCTCCAGTGCGGATCGTCCGGAGCGGAATTGGGACGCTTGGGACTGATGGCCATCAGATCGCATTCCACGGATCGGTCCACGGTGCCGGCCGTTTCGATGGTGAGGATGCGTCCGGCTGACCGGCACAGTTCGGTCAGTTCTGTGAGTGAAGCGGCCAGCATGGGTTCTCCACCGGTGATCACCACATGTTCCGCAGGAGACGACTCGATTCGCCGGGCCAGTTCGTCCAGCGTCCACTGCGTGCCTTCCGGATTCCAGGACGTCCAGGGGGTATCGCAGAACCAGCAGCGCAGATTGCATCCGGAGGTGCGAATGAACAGGGAATCCGTTCCGGCCCATGGTCCTTCGCCCTGAAACGATTCGTAGATTTCTGCAAGGAACACGAGAGACGCCGCCTGGGGGGAGGGGGGACGGTTGAATCGTTCGACGGAATTCACCGCGACGGGGTCCGTGGCTGTCGATCAGTGGCTGTCGGTCCGGTCGTGGTCGACGGGCCGTCGGTAACGAATCGGATCGACCGCTCCGGCTTCTGCAAATCCCTTCAGCCTCAGCCGGCAGGAATCGCATTCTCCGCAGCTTGTGCCGTCGTCATCCGGATCGTAGCAGCTGTGTGTCAGCCCGTAGTCGACCCCCAGTTCCAGACCGCGTCGAATGATATCGGCCTTGGTCAGGGAGACCAGCGGCGTGTGAATGCGAATGGCCTGTCCGCTGACACCGGCCCGGGTTGCCAGCCGGGCCATGCGTTCGAACGCGTCGATGAATTCCGGGCGGCAGTCCGGATAGCCGCTGTAATCCACCGCGTTGACACCGATGAACAGGTCGAACGCGTCGAGAGATTCGGCCCGTCCCAGTGCCATCGCCAGAAAAATCGTATTGCGGGCCGGCACGTAGGTGACAGGAATGCCGCTGCCGATGGCCTCATCCGATCGTCCGCGGGGAACGGCGATGTCCGGGCTGGTCAGAGCGGAACCCTCGAACAGCCGGGGATCCAGCGGGACCACGACGTGGCTGCACACACCGGCCGCCCGGCAGATGCGTTCGGCCGCCCGCAGTTCGCAGTCGTGTCGCTGGCCGTAATCGAAAGACAGAGCATGCAGTTCGTAGCCGTCCTGGCGGGCCATGGCCAGCACCGTTGCCGAATCCAGGCCTCCGCTGACCAGTACCACAGCGCGCGAAGAACTCATCGTGTGACCGCTTCATGGGAACAATTTGTGTTTTCGGCGTGTCAGTCTGACGTTACGATGCCCGCGATGCTGCTGCACACAGCCATTTCCCGCGATTCTCCTGCAAACGAAAGTACCCGTCACGTTGGGTGATCCGCAACGAGAACAGCTCAAAGTCGCCGGTCAGAAAGCCGTTCTGGCCGGCGTGTTTGCTCCGGAAGACGTTCCGGACCGCGACCGGGCACTCAGCGAACTGAAGGGACTGGTGCGGACCGCGGGAGTCCACGTGGTTGGTGAAATCGTGCAGTTCCGCGATACCCCCCATCCGGCTCACTGTCTGGGAACCGGCAAACTGGAAGAACTGCGGGCGCTGGTCGAAGCTGCCGACGCGGAAATGGTGGTGTTCGACAACAACCTCACACCCTCACAGGGCCGGGCACTCGAACAGAAGCTCAACAAACCGATCGTCGACCGCAGCGAAGTGATTCTGGACATCTTCGCCACGCACGCCCGGACACACGAAGCCATGCTTCAGGTGGAACTGGCTCAGCTGATGTACTTTCGGACCCGTCTGAAACGCATGTGGACGCACCTGGAACGCATCACGGGAGGAATCGGTGCCGGCCGCGGTCCCGGGGAAAAACAACTGGAAACCGACCGCCGGCTGATCGACCGCCGCATCGCAGAACTGAAACGCCGCCTGGCTGTTGTGGAACAGCGCCGCGAACGCACGGTGTCCGGACGCCGACAGCAGCCCACAGTGTCTCTGGTGGGATACACGAACGCCGGAAAAAGCACACTCATGAAACGACTGACCGGAGCCGACGTGCTGGTTCAGGATCAGTTGTTCGCCACGCTGGACACGCGGACACGCCGCTGGTCCATTCCCGGGTATGGAGACGTGCTGCTGAGTGATACGGTGGGGTTCGTGCGGAATCTGCCCCATCATCTGGTGGCCTCATTCCGCTCGACACTCGAAGAAGCCCGCCGGGCCGACCTGCTGCTGCACGTTGTCGATGCAGCACACCCGGATGCCGAACAGCAGATCGAAACGTGTTATCAGGTTCTGCAGGAAATCGGAGTCGACTGCAGCAGCGTTCTGCTCGTCCTGAATCAGGCCGATCGTGTCACGGATCCGTCCGTCATTCCGGTCCTGCGGCGGCGGCATCCCGATACGGTCACGGTCAGTGCCCGCACGGGAGCCGGAATCGAGCGGCTGGAAGAAACCGTGGCGGAACGGCTTTCCGGCGGCTTCGTCGTTGTGGACATCGAAACGGATTCCGGAAACGGCCGGCTGCTGTCCTGGCTGACGCAGCATGCGCGGGATGTCCGTCATCGTTATCCGGACGAATCCGCCCGGCGCGTGCACATCCGCTGCCGTCTTCCCCGATGCGCGCTGAAACACATCGACGATCCGGATGCCAGCGTGCGTATCGTGACGGATGAAACCACTCTGGCCGGATAACGCCGGGATCATGCCACGCGGAGACTGCAGCAGAAGCCGTCATGACGGGTTTTCCCGCCGTTTCCCAGGAACGGCGCCTCGCTTGACACCTGGTTGTGTTGGGGTATGGTGAATTTTCGCACACGGTGTTTCCTCGCAGGTGTGTCTGTGAACCTGCCGGACGTGTGTTCCCGTCATGCGGGCCTGTCGGCATCCCCGGTTATTCCCGTTCTGCATTGTCGAGTGAATTCATGGCCAGTTCTGACAGCCGTCTGGATCTTGAAGACATTGGTGGTGTGACCGTCGCACGATTCCTGGACCGCAAGATTCTGGACGAAGCCAATATCGAAGCCGTCGGACGGGAACTGTTCGCCCTGGTCGATGTCGACGGCCGGAAGGAAATCATTCTCGATTTCGATCTCGTGGAATACCTGTCCAGTGCAGCTCTGGGAAAACTGATCACGATGCACAAGAAAGTGGCCGCCGCCAAAGGCCGGCTGGTTCTGTGCAACATTCACAAAGACATTCTCGAAGTGTTTCAGCTCACCCGGCTCGACCAGGTCCTCACGCTCTGCAAAACCCTGGATGATGCTCTCGAACGGTTCTGAACCGTGCGAACAGTACCCGGGGTGAATCGAAACCGGCCTGTCCTGCGGAACAGTGCCTGCGCACCGGCCAGTCCGAATGAATCCGCAGACAGCCGGCCGGACGGCAGCCGGCCCCTCGTTCCCGCAGATGCAGGCACTCACAGGGAATGACGGAACTCCGTGTCCGGTTCTTCTCCGGACAGACGGGATTCCGTGCCGAGGCGCTGTTCGACGAGTCGACCGGTCAGCCAGGCTTCCGCTGTCAGCAGAGCCAGAAAGGCGAACAGCAGCACGAACCACAGTTCGGTGACCGATTCGCCGTGATACATCCGGCGCGTGAGGGCCGTGACCGACGAAACCATGGTGATACCGGCTGCCGTACGGAGACGCTGCCGATCGGCATCGCTGATCTGTTCCGTGCGGTCTTCCCGCCGGTCATAATCGATGGCGAATCCGTCCACAGGACGGTCTGCTGTCCGGTCCCGGATGCGGTGCCAGCCCGGCTGCCAGGTGTGTTCGTACCGCATCTCACGGCGCGCCGTGTCAGAACGATCCTCGGCAGGATCGCCAGAAGCCGGTCGGGATATTCGGGTCGGCAGAGGCTCCGTCTGTCCGTCCGGACGTTCCACGACCAGTTCCTTCGAATGCAGTTCGGGCGTCAGAGGAGCGGAAAACGGGACGCCCGCCAGCAGGTTGCGGGACGGCGGTGCGGGGGCCAGGTGAAACAGAGCTTCATACAGAAAGGTGACAAAATCCGGACGACCCGGCAGACTGGACCACCGGTCATCCAGCGGAACCGTCAGCACCAGAACGCGGCCACGCTGAACCGTGTGTTCGAACAGTACGGGAACGTGGTTGGTCAGCCGCATCAGAACGGCCGAAGATCCGTGCGTTTCCACATGCCACCAGCGCTGAAACACGGTGTTCAGAAAGCTGGAACGAGACCGTGCCGCGAACGGCTTCAGCCAGTCTGCCTGCAGACTGGATTTCAGCGGCCGAATGGGAATGACGATGTCCGGGTCGGCCGACCCGATGTCGCTCAGTTCCCAGCCTGGCAGCAGGGCGGAATCGACAAACGTCTTTCGAAATGTGTCGGGCGCCGTGTGGGGGCCCAGACAAAGGAACAGTCCGGTGCCTTCCGGAACCGCTTCCGCCAGCAGGCTGATCAGCCGGTCGCCGATCGGTCCGGGGTCGGTCAGCAGGATGATGTCGGCCGATCGCACGTCGTCGGCCGTGATGTCGCCGGAGGCCACTGTGTGTGATTCGATCCACGGTTCCGTATCCGGCGGAGGAATCAGTGCGGTTTCCGCAAAGAAGGTGTGCCGCCGCGACCTGTCGAGTTCTCCGGATGTTTCCGGCAGCAGAACCTGCAGAGGTTCACGGACGGCCACCACGGCGGTGGCCCGATTGTCGATCTGCAGTTCATCATCCGGTACGTCGGCCGCGACGGTCCATTCCTGAGAACCGAGGGGACGGAATCGGTGAGAAAACTCGACGGTCCGTTCGGTTTCCGCCGGAAGATCGACGACTGTCCGATGGACCAGAAGCTGCTGACCTCCGGATTCCACATGGATCGGGACGGACTGCGGGCTGTTCTGATGATTCCGAATTCGGGCCGTGATGTGAACCGGTGTGCCGGCAACGGGAGCTTCCGGTTCGACATGCACCGGCCCCACGCTGACGGCATTGCGAAAATCCGTCAGATGGGCACTGCAGTCGACAGCCCACAAAGCGGGCGGATCGGTGGTCATCGATCGCAGTGCCTGCCACTGCTGAACCGCCTGCGGGTCGTCGAGGTTCCAGGAAGATCGCTGCCGGTCGGTGAACACGACGATGTCCTTTCGCAGTTCGGGTGCCCGGACCAGCATGGTCACCGCACGCTCGCAGGCTCGATACAGATGGCTGTAACCGGCGGGATGACGAAGGCGTTCGATGACAGGCTGCAGACGTGCCGGCCCGCCCGGCTGAAGCGGAGACGCGACCACCGGAACATCACGGGCTTCGATGAGCAGAACGGAATCGCCCGGGGCCAGTGATCTGAGGAATTCGGCAGCCCGGCGGCAGGCCGTCTGGTGCACTGTGGAAATCCCGTCCGGACGGCTCATCGAAGACGAACTGTCGATGATCACCGCCACGGCCCGAGACCCCGCTGATCGGTCTTCCGACAGGATGCCGGCGGGAATCCAGGGGCGAGCCAGTGCCAGAACCGGCAACAGAACAAGTCCCAGACGCACCACCAGCAGCAGCAGATCCTGAAGCTGCAGCCGCCGTCGGGCCTTCTGCCCCGGCTGCAGAAACTGCATGGCGCCCCATTCGACGACACGGTACCGGCGCCGGACGAACAGATGGACCAGAATCGGAATGGCCAGAGCCGCCAGGCCGGTCAGCATCCACGGATGAAGAAACGACAGCATGGCCCCATCGTACCGTCTGCCAGGCCCGCTGCCTGTTCTTCCCTGCGATCCCCGGCGACACCACCGAAATTTTCAGGACGTTTCCCGTTTCAGCAGTTCTTTCAGATCCGGCTGACGAAACGCATAACCCGTGTCCGTCAGATGCCGGGGAACCACACGCGTACTGGCCAGAAGCAGCTCGTTCGCCATTTCGCCCAGAACCATGCGGGCGGCGAAAGCCGGCATGGGAAACAGAACCGGGCGATGCAGGACCGAACCCAGGGCCTGAGTGAATTCCTGATTGGTGGGAGCCTGCGGAACCACACAGTTGACGGGACCGGACAGGGAAGGCGTGTTCAGGACGTGTTCCACCGTTCCGCAGATGTCGTCCAGCGACACCCAGCTCCAGTACTGCCGTCCCGAACCGACGCGGCCGCCCAGTCCCAGGCGAAACGGCAGCAGCATTCTCGTCAGGGCTCCGCCGTGTCGGCTGAGCACCACGCCGATTCTCAGATGAACCACCCGAATCCCGCACGCGCGTGCCGGATCGGCCGCCGCTTCCCAGTCGCGGCAGACTTCAGCCAGGAAACCGTGTCCTGGAGATGACGATTCATCGAGCCGTTCATCGCCGCGGTCTCCGTAATACCCGATGGCCGATGCGCAGATGAGGACCGGCGGTCGGTGTTCCAGCCCGGCCAGAGTTTC
>WFTL01000019.1 GCA_015485495.1 Planctomycetaceae bacterium | reverse complement strand
TTTCGTTCCGTTCGTAGTGCCTGTTCCATTGTTCGGACTCGTCGCCTGCTGCCGTTTCGGCGCCGACGTGGAGAATCCACGAACAATCGCTCCCTCTCCCACTGGGAGAGGGCTGGGGTGAGGGCGGTTGCGTGTCGGCAGCAAACACATCGTTTCCCGCTGTCTTTGCAATGGCCGCGAGCACCGGATCAGCATCTTCCAGCACATCATTGTGAGAGGTGCTGACGACCCTGTTTCTGACACGGGGCATTCCGAAACAGATCCGCAGTGACAACGGTCCGGAGTTCATCGCGTCGGCCATTCGTCGTCACGCAGATCGAGCGGACCTGGAGATGCTGTCCATCGAACCGGGGAGCCCGTGGCAGAATGGTTTTGCGGAATCGTTCTTCAGCCGTCTTCCAGACGAGCTGCTCAACGTGGAAGAGTTTCAGAGCCTGTCGGAGGCTCGCTGGTTTTCGAAGTGTCATCTTCAGGAGCACAACGAGGAGCGTCCGCACAGCAGTCCGGGCTACCGGACACCATCGGAATTTGCGTTGCAGTGTGCCGGCTCAGTTGGGGCCACGCCCTCACTCCGCCAGCACACCGCGGAATCCTTTACCCAACCCGCACTCTCAGAACCCCTGGTACAGAAAATGGGGGCACCTCACTGGGCTTCCCTGCTTTTTGAGTCGCCGTGGGCAAAAAACCACTTCCCATTGCTCCCTGCGGCAGGATCTGCCAGAATTGTCCGGCCCCGGGTTCGGCGGGAAGACCGGGGAAACAGGAAAAACTGGCAGGGAAGAACTGGCAAGGGAGTGCCGGAATGTACGTGTTCACGCTGTGCGTCCGCTACCTGCGAACACGGTATATCGCTCTGGCCAGCATCATCAGTGTGATGCTGGGCGTGGCCACGATGATTGTCGTGAACAGTGTGCTCGCCGGGTTCACGAGCGAGATGCGCGACCGGATTCACGGCTTTCTGGCCGATGTGCTGATTGAATCGCGGCATACCGAAGGCATTCCGGATTCTCAGGCCATTCTGAAAACCGTGGAAGATGCCGTCGGTGAATACATCGAGGCCGCCACGCCGACGGTGGAAATTCCCGGTCTGATGCGATTCGTGTATCACGGGCAGGCGTATCCCGTGCCGGTCATGCTGGTCGGGATTCTGCCGTCCGGAAAAGCCCAGGTCGGGCCGCTGCGGCAGTATCTGGTGTCGTATCAGCCTTCTGAGGTCGACGGCCGGACCATGCCGCCTCTCAGGAGCATGGACGACCCGGTCACCTGGGATCTGACGCCCCAGGCGATGGAACGTCGCCGCTTCGAAAAGGCCAGTCAATGGCGTCAGCTCGAACAGCATTCTCTGCCGGAACGAGTCGACCGGCCGGCTTCTGACACCATGCCACTCACACCACCTCAGTTCGATGATGACCCGGCCGTCCAGGCGACGGATGCGGCGACTGGTGTGAATGCGGCGACGGATGCGGCTGCGGCCGGTCCATCCGGTGCTGAGCAGCCCGAAGAGGCGCCTTCTTTCGTGGACGAAGTTCCGCTCGACATCCTTTCGGACGGGGCGGCGGCGCCGGTCGATGACACGGCTCCTCTGCCGGCCCGCGTGTTCATCGGCGAAGGACTCATCAGTTATCACGTGCGTGACCCGGAAACCGGCGAACTGCAGAAGGTGATGATGGTGGATCCGGGTCAGGATGTGACTTTGACGACCGTGAAAAGCGGCATCAACGGACGACCGGAAACCGTCAGCTTCGATGCCACTGTGTGCGATGTGTTCCGCAGCGGGATGAGTGAGTACGACGGCAACCTGGTTCTGATGAACCTGGAACAGCTTCAGCAGAATCTGGGCATGCTGCATCGGGATTCCGACGGCAACATCATTGGAGACGCGGTGACATCCATCCAGATTCGCCTCAAAGATTACAGCACGGCTGATGAAGTCATTCGTCGGCTGGAACAGGCGTTTCCTCCCGGTCTGGTCAGCATCAAAACATGGGAAGCCAAGCAGGGGCTGCTGCTGTCGGCCGTGGAACTGGAGACCGCGATTCTGAACGTTCTGCTGTTTCTGATCATCACCGTGGCGGGATTCGGAATCCTGGCCATCTTTTTCATGATCGTCGTGGAAAAGACCCGCGACATCGGAATTCTGAAATCTCTGGGAGCCGGTTCCCGGGGCATCATGTCCATTTTCCTGTCCTACGGGATGGCTCTGGGATTCGTGGGCAGTGCCGCCGGCGTGACTCTTGGTCTGGTCTTCGTGGCCTGGATCAACCAGATTGAAGAAGCGCTGAGCTGGATCACCGGTCGACGCGTGTTCGATCGGGACATTTATTATTTCGACAGCATTCCCACACGGGTGGATCCTTTCATGGTTCTCTGGGTGGCTGCCGGAGCCATGGTCATTGCGATTCTCGCCAGTGTCCTGCCGGCCCGCCGTGCTGCCCGTCTCCACCCCGTGCGGGCTCTGCGATTCGACTGATGGCCGGTCCTGCCGGCAGACGCCCCTCCGGACGTCTGCTTCGGGAGACGGGCCAGGTTCGGTGTTTCATGTCTCTCACATCTCATTCCTGCCGCCAGGTGTTCTGCTCCTGACATGTCTTCTGCCGTGAAAATGACCACACCGCTGATCAGTGCCCGAGCCATTCAGAAAACCTATGTCACCGGTGAACACCGCGTGCGTGTGCTGCGCGGAGCCGGTCTGTCGGCCATGGAAGGGGAGTTCATTTCTGTAATCGGACAGAGCGGTTCCGGGAAAAGCACCATGCTGCATGTTCTGGGTCTGCTGGATGCTCCGGACGTCGGAGAAGTTCTGTACGAAGGCCAGCGCATCGACGACCTCAGCGAAAAAGCCCGTGATCTGCTGCGGAATCGGGTGTTCGGATTCATTTTTCAGTTCTATCACCTGCTTCCGGAACTGTCGCTGGTGGAAAATGTCATGGCACCGCTCATGATCCGCCACTCGTTCGTGTCGTGGTGGAAACAGAGACGGCAGATTCGGGAGAAGGCGATGCACATTCTGGAATGCGTGGGTCTGGAACATCGCCTGAAGCATCGTCCGTCGGAACTGTCCGGCGGAGAACTGCAGCGCGGAGCCATCGCGCGGGCTCTGATCACCGAACCCCGGATTCTGCTTGCCGATGAACCGACCGGAAACCTCGACGCGGAAACCGGCCAGGACATCATGGGGCTTCTGAAGCGGCTGAACGAAGACCGACAGCTGACCATCATCATGGTCACCCACGACGAATCGATTGCCGGTCAGGCGCACCGCATCGTTCGGCTCCGCGACGGCCAGATCGAAAAGACGACTCTGGCTGCTGCCATGTAAGATCACCGGCTGCCCGGTGCCTGTTCGGCGGCCGTTTTTCCGCAGAACAGATCAGTCGATATAGAGAAACTCATTCGAAGCCAGCAGCATCTGGCACATCAGAGCCAGTGATTCGGCTGCCGCAGACCGTTTCGGCGGCTGATCGTCCCGGGGCTGGTACGGGGTCTGCTGTTCGAGGGCGGCTGTCTGTGCTTCCAGAAAATGTCGGGCTTCGCGCTGTTCGTCGGAGTTCGGAAGGCGGGCGTACACCAGTTGCCAGGCCCGCTGAATCTGATGCAGCGGGTCATCGCCCGCTTCCGTCTGCAGCCGATCGGCCAGCCAGCGGGAATACTGCAGCATCAGATCGCTGTTGAGCATGAGCAGCGACTGAGGCGCTGCGGTGGACGGTCGGCGCAGCTCGCAGTTGGGAGACATGTCCGGGCGGTCGAATGTGGCCAGGACGGCCAGAGGCCGACTGCGTCGCACCTGGATATAAATGCTGCGCCGTCGTTCTTCCCCCTGCAGGTCGATCCGCGGCCCCGGTGTTTCTCCCATGATGTTTTCGCGGCCGACCACGATGCGGCCGGTCAGATCGGCCATCACGGGAACCGGAGGTCCCCCGGCGCGGGTGTTGAGCTGACCGCAGACGGCCAGAAGAGAATCCCGCAGAGCTTCCGCATCCAGGCGCCGAACGGGGGCGCGGCCGTACAGGCTGTTGCGGGGATCGGCCTGCTGAAGGTCGTCCGGACAGGCAGACTGCTGCTGCCAGGCCTGCGATGTCAGAATGAGTCGGTGCAGGTGCTTCAGACTCCACCCGCTGTCGATGAATTCCGATGCGAGCCAGTCCAGCAGTTCCGGGTGCGTGGGGCGTTCTCCCAGAATGCCGAAATCGCCGGGCGTGGCGACCAGGCCCTGCCCGAAATGATGCAGCCACACGCGATTCACAATGACGCGGGCGGTCAGAGGATGCTTCGGGCTGGTCAGGCGGCGGGCCAGCGCCAGTCGCCGACCGGTGCCCGGAAGGGACGGGTCATTGACCGGGATGTCGTCCAGACCGGGAATCTCCGCCAGTATCTGCGGTTCGCCGGGAACGACTTCCTGGCGAGGCTGTTCATGGTCGCCTCGGGCAAACACGTGCGACACAGGGACCTGTCCAGGAATTTCGGTCAGCGCGCGAATGAAGCCTTCCGGAGGCCGGCGGCCTCGGATATCCGCAATCTGCCTGGACATGGCCTTGAGTTCATCGGCGGCCTTCTGGTCGTACAGATACAGGGACCCGGCCGTGACATTCAGCTGAGGGTAACGGCGAAACAGGGCTTTCTGTTCGTCGGTCCGCTGATCGGGCGGTGTTTTGTGGGCCGCACGGGCCGCTTCATGCATCTCCGTCGGCAGTTTCGCCAGTTGTTTTTCGAATGTGGATGCGATGAACTGAGCCTGCCTGGCGGCTCGTTCCTGTTCCAGTTTCTTTGCTTCGGCTTCCACAAGGGCGGCTGCCTGGCGATCGGCATCGCGGTACATCGAAACGCGGCGCTGTCCCGGATGACGCCATTTCTGCCAGTTCAGAGCCGGATCAAAGATGGCTCGAAAACGATAATAATCTTCCTGGGAAATCGGATCGTAGCGGTGGTTGTGACACTGAGCACATCCGATGGTCAGTCCCAGCAGGGAGGAGGACACGATGCGGATCGTGTCGGCGATCGTTTCATTGCGGGCCACGGCCGGATCCGGGACCGACCCGGACGTGCCATCGGCCGCCATCCTCAGAAAACCGGTGGCCGTCAGCCGTTCCACGTCGCGTTCGGTCAGATTGTTCAGAGGGGATTCGATGAGTTCATCGCCGGCGAGCTGTTCTGTAATGAATTCATCGAAGGGTTTGTCGCGGCTGAAGGCCCGGATGACGTAGTCGCGGTAACGCCAGGCGTCCGGACGTTCGGGATCGGTATCCGTGTAGCCTTCGCTGTCGGCATATCCGGCCACATCCAGCCAGTGCCGGGCCCAGCGTTCTCCGTAGCGAGGCGACTGGAGCAGCCGGTCGATCAGGGCGCTCCAGGCGGTGTCGTCCGGCTGCCGTTCGAACGCCTGAACGTCTTCCGGTTCCGGGGGCAGCCCGTGCAGATCGAAGAACAGACGGCGCACCCGGGCTGCCGGGCGCGCCGGATCCTGGAACGAAAACCCGGCCGCTTCCAGACGGGCCAGCAAAAAAGCATCGACAGGACTCGACACGCGATCGGAGGACTGCACCTGCGGCACCGACGGCCGGCGAATCGGCTGAAATGCCCAGTGGGCCCGTTCTTCTTCTGTAATCAGTGAAATCTCATCGGCGGATTCCGGTTCCGGACGGACGGTTTCGGCTCCGGCGTCGATCCACTGACGAATGATGCGGATTTCTTCGTCCGTCAGGTGGCCGGCATCATCCGGCGGCATTTCCCCGTCCACAATCCGCTGCAGCAGCAGACTGTCGTCCGGGTCTCCAGGGACGACGGCCGGTCCGGAATCTCCACCGGCCTTCATGAACCGCACCAGCCGCAGATCCAGACTGCCTTCCCGGTCGTCCGCTTCTCCGTGACAGTGAAAACAGTGTTTTTTCAGAATCGGCCGAACGTGGGTTTCAAAACGCGGGGACCGGTCCGCAGCGAAGCTGCGGGACATGATCGACCCGATCAGCAGACCGGTGAGCAGGCGGATCATCACGGGAAGGACTCCCAGGCAGGAAACGGCAATGGCAGCATCGGATGCAGACACCGACATCGGGAGGTGTTTCGGATGATACCGCAGGCGACCGCCGCGGGCCAGCAGTTCCGGTCCTTCGGAAGGCCGCGAATGCCTGTTTTCAGTGTCCGGCGGGTGTCCTGGCCGATCCACGACAGTTCATCCGCTCATTGCCTTCCGGACACCAACATGTTATCAACACCCTGTTTCGGGACATTCAACAGCCTGTCAACAGAACGGTTGACACGTACGGGTGATGTCGGCGACCGGCGGATCCGCAGGCCGGCGGCCGGACGGGGAGTGTGGGTCCTTCGGGAGGAATCGGTGACGGACAGTCGATTGCAGAAGCTGCAGGCCATGCTGGAGGAGGATCCGAACGATCCTCTGCTGCAGTACATGCTGGCTCTGGAACTGGACAAGGTCGGGGAGCATGATCGGAGTCTGGAGCTTCTGAAGGGGCTCACTCAGGCCGACCCACCCTACGTGCCCGCATTCGTGATGGCCGGCCAGCAGCTCGCCGTGATCGGCCGCACGGAGGAAGCTCGCAGCATGTGGGAATCGGGCGTTCAGGAGGCCCGGCGGCAGAACAACGATCATGCGGCCGAAGAAATGACGCAGTTTCTCAGCGAACTGCCTTATTCCTGACCGGGAACCGCACGGCGGTCGGCCTGGCAGCCGTCAGACCGGCTGCAGCCGGCCGTTTCAGCTTTTCGGAGGCAGTGTGCGGGTGAACGCATACGCTTTAGTCAGGTGCGCATCGAGCTGTTCACGAGTTTCGAATCCGTCCGGTTCCACCATCACCCATCCGGTCATGGACCGGCCCGTCAGGTCGAATTCCGTTGTGTGGTCCTGGTCCAGATACGATTTCCAGGCATCTTTGCCGATTCGCAGAATGAGGGCGTTCTGCCACACGGCCGCGCACAGATTCCCGTACAGTAAGAATCCGATTCCGCCAAACAGGCGTTTTTCTTCGAAACCGGTTCGCGTTCCGATCCAGTCGCGAACGCGGTCGGCGAGCTGCTGATCACAGGGCATAACGGAATCCGGCTGAATGACACGGCTGCACGAGGCCTATCATGACGTGATTTCCGGCCGTCGGCAAAGTGCGGCTGCGGCGGTGCTGCGATCCGTGCTGCGTCCGGTGTCCTGGATGTACGGTGCAGCGGTCACGATTCGCAACCTGAGTTTCGACTGTGGACTGCGGCGCATCCGCACAGTGGATGTTCCTGTGATTTCCATCGGCAATCTGACGGCCGGTGGCACGGGCAAGACTCCTCTGGTGGCAGAAACGGTTCGGCAGCTTCAGGAAATGGGGCGGCGTCCTGGGATCGTGAGTCGCGGATATGCGGCCGACAAGACGGGGTTCAATGATGAGAAACGGGTGCTCGATCAGTTGTGTCCCGGTGTTCCGCACGTGCAGCATCCGGACCGCGTGAAGGCGGCCGGGGATCTGATGTCCGGGCAGTCGGTGGATGTGATCGTTGTGGACGACGGGTTCCAGCACCGGCGTCTGGCACGGCGGCTGAACGTGCTGCTTCTGGATGCCACGAACCCGCTGGGCTATGGGTTTCTGCTTCCTCGGGGACTGCTGCGGGAACCGAAAACGGGAATGAAACGGGCCGATCTGGTCATCCTCACCCGGGCCGATCTGGTGGATTGCGGGCGGCTGCAGGACATCGAGCGGCTGGTGGAGCGAATCGCTCCGGAACTGTCCGGGCACATCGTCCGGGTTCGTTTTCGTCCGGTCGGTCTGCTGGCGGTCGACGGGACCGCGCGGTCTCTGGACAGCATCCGGGGGCGATCGGTGCTGATTGTGACGGCCATCGGAAATCCATCGGGGTTTACGGCCACCTGCGAAGACGCCGGCGCTCAGATTGCGGCAAAGCGATTTTTCCCCGATCACCACCACTATCGACCATCGGACCTGCAGTCGGTGCTGCGGGAAGCGGCGGAGAAATCCGTCGATTTTGTGCTGACCACAGTCAAGGATCTCGTCAAGATTCGAACGGTGCTTCCGGATGATTCCGGGGTGCAGGGACCGCCCCTTCTGGCCGTGGATATCTCCACACAGTTCGATTCGCCACGTGACCATGACGTCTTCGTGATGTCTTTGTGCCAGACGTTGTCTGAGCAGCCTTCTGCAGCCGGATCGGAGAGTCGATGACCGCATCAGAACAGTCTTCTGCCCGCACACTGGCCGAACTGCGTGCTTCCGGATGGAAGTCCCGCAGTGTGAAACGCGAGCTGAGCGACAATTTTCTGAAGGCTCTGGCAGAGGGCGAGGACCTGTTTCCCGGCATCATCGGTTACGACAGCACGGTGATTCCCGAAATCAGTCTGGCGCTGCTGGCCGGACACGACATGCTGTTTCTCGGCGAAAAGGGGCAGGGGAAAAGCCGCCTCATGCGGCTCATGGTCCGTTTTCTCGACGAAGCCATTCCGTACCTGGACATCCCGGGGTGTCCGGTTCATGAAGACCCGTATCATCCGATCACCCGATCCGGCCGGGAACTGCTGGCCGGTACTCCCGATGACGAGATTCCCATCCGCTGGTGGTCCCGGCAGGACCGCTATGCGGAACGGCTGGCTCCGGGAACGAAGTTCGCGGACATCATCGGAGAAATCGATCCGGCGAAACTGGCGGCAGGAACCAGTCTGTCTCATGAAGACGCCCTGCATTTCGGGCTCATCCCCCGCATGCACCGCGGTCTGTTCGCGATGAACGAACTGCCCGAACTGGATGAACTCGTGCAGGTCGGTCTGTTCAACATTCTGGAAGAACGCGATGTGCAGATTCGCGGATACCCGGTGAGCTTCGATCTGGACGTGATGATTCTGTTTTCGGCGAATCCGGCGACGTACAACCGCAGCGGTCGCGTCATCCCGCAGCTCAAAGACCGCGTCGGCAGCCTCATTCGGACTCACTATCCGGCCGATCGGGATCTGGGCATTCAGATCATGGAACAGGAATGCAGCGTGAGTCCGGACGGGCCGTATCCGGTGCGGGTGCCGTTTTTCATGAAGCAGATCGTGGAAGAAATCAGCCGCGCGGCCCGCCGCAGCCGTTACATCGATCAGCAGTCCGGTGTGAGTGCCCGCTTCAGCATTGCGAATTACGAAACCATGATCGCCAGTGCCCGCCGTCGGGCGGCCGTGCTTCAGGAATGTCCGGCTGTTCCCCGGATCAGCGATCTGGGCCATCTGGCTTCCTCGTCGCTGGGCAAGCTGGAAGTGGATCTGATGAGCAGTCATCAGATGTCCGAACAG
This sequence comes from Planctomycetaceae bacterium, assembly GCA_015485495.1. Lineage (GTDB taxonomy): Bacteria > Planctomycetota > Planctomycetia > Planctomycetales > Planctomycetaceae > S139-18. The sequence goes on along the minus strand of WFTL01000019.1, from coordinate 27,436 downwards.
CAGGTGCTGGATGCGGTGGTGTCGGAGGCCATTCGGAAGGTGTTCGAAGAGTATGTGGAAGAACACGGTCTGGAGGAAATCAGCCGGATCTTCTCCCGGGGGGTACGGATCGAGGTGGGGGACATGCTTCCCAGCAGCCACTACGAACAACTGCTGCGCCGGGTGCCGCCGGTGTGGGAGACGGCGTTTCAGGTGAATGCGGCGGCAGATCCCGCTGTGCGGGCGTCCTGTGTGGAGTTCGTGCTGGCCGGTCTGCACGCGACCGACCGCATCAGCCGTTCGGAACGGCACGGCGTGATTTCGTATGAAGTCGACTGACATCCGGGCGTCATTCCTGCGGCAGAGGCCGCCGGTCTCGATTCCAGGATCCGGGATTCCGGCTGCGGCATCGTTCTGCAAATGCCGTCACAATTCCGTGTTCTGCGTGTTGAAGGAATGATGAATTTCTGCAACAAAACGCGCCCCTTATTCGGCCGCCGCAGCGATCTTTATCGGTGACCGACACGCGAAAACAGAGCCCCGGCATGCATCCTGCGTGCCGGGCACTCCTTTGGAGTCGGCGATGTCCAGTTTTGCTGTGTACTGCATTCCCGTGATGGGGGCCGTGGGTCTGGCTTTCAGTGCGTACCGATACTGGTGGGTCGTCGGTCAGGATGCCGGCAATGATCAGATGAAGGACATCGCTGCACGCATTCAGCAGGGAGCGATGGCCTTTCTGAAGGCGGAATATTCGGTTCTCGTCGGGTTTCTGGTCGTTGTGGGAGGACTGCTGTTCCTGTCCGGGAACCGGCCGGACTCTCATCCTCTGATCGCTCTGTCGTTTCTGGTGGGGGCGTCGTTTTCCGGACTGGCCGGATTCTTCGGAATGCGGATTGCCACTCAGGCCAACGTCCGGACTGCTCAGGCGGCCCGATCCGGACTGGGGGGCGCTCTGAAGGTCGCCTTCAGCGGCGGATCCGTGATGGGGCTGACTGTGGTCGGCCTGGGCGTGGTCGGGCTGGGGACGCTGTTCATCGTGTTCGACCGCCAGTTCGGAACAGACACCGAATCGCTCCGGCGGACGATCAATGTGCTGACCGGATTTTCGTTCGGAGCGTCCTCCGTGGCTCTGTTCGCCCGTCTGGGCGGCGGCATTTATACGAAGGCCGCCGACGTGGGAGCCGACCTGGTGGGGAAGGTGGAAGCCGGCATTCCGGAAGACCATCCTCTGAATCCCGCAACGATTGCCGACAACGTGGGAGACAACGTGGGTGATGTGGCGGGAATGGGGGCCGACCTGTTCGAAAGCTACGTCGGTTCCATTCTGGGGGCGATGGTGCTGGGCGCCGGTTTCGCCGCGCTGCCCGAATTCCAGGAGCAGCCGGGCGGTCTGGCCGCCGTGCTGCTGCCTCTGTTCCTGGCGTCCGTGGGGGTTCTGGCCTCGGTCATCGGAACGTTTTTCGTGAACGGCGAAGAAACATCGGACCCTCAGAAATCTCTCAACCGCGGTGAACTCGTGGCCGCCCTGCTGATGCTCATCGGCAGCCTCGTCGTGATCATGATGGTGCTGCCGGAAAAATGGACCAGCGACGAACAGGAATACACCCGCATGGGAGTCTTCGTGGCCACGCTGCTGGGACTGGGCTGCGGACTGCTCATCGGCCTGGTGACCGAACACTACACCGGTACGGGAAAGAAACCGGTGAAGGGCATCGTCCGGCAGTCTGTCACGGGAGCCGCGACGAATATCATCGCCGGACTGGGAGTGGGCATGATGTCCACCGCCATTCCCATCATGCTGATTGCCGCAGCCATCATCGGAGCGCATGAAATGGCCGGGCTGTACGGCATCGCCATCGCCGCGGTGGGAATGCTGTCTAATACGGGAATCCAGCTTGCCGTGGACGCGTATGGTCCGATCGCCGACAACGCCGGCGGCATTGCCGAAATGACGAGCCTGCCGGCGGAGGTGCGCGGGCGAACCGACCAGCTCGATGCGGTGGGCAATACCACGGCCGCCATCGGCAAGGGATTCGCCATCGGCTCAGCCGCTCTGACGGCACTGGCGCTGTTCAGCGCCTACATGGCCACGGCAGGCATCCACGCCATCAACATCGCCCATCCGCAGGTCATGGCCGGTCTGCTGCTGGGAGCCATGCTGCCGTTCCTGTTTTCTGCTCTGGCGATGCAGGCTGTCGGACGGGCGGCCGAAAAAATGATTCTGGAGGTTCGTCGGCAGTTTTCCGACATTCCCGAACTGCGTGTGGCCCTGGAAGCCTGCCGGCGGAATGAAGACCGCCCGCAGTCCGACTGGCCCCAGGAAGATCAGACACGGATGAAGGATGCCATGGATAAGGTGGAATATGACCGCTGCGTCGCCATTTCCACGCGGGCGTCCATTCGGGAAATGATCGTTCCCGGTCTGATGGCCATCGCTGCGCCGATCGGCACCGGATTCGTCGGCGGTGCGGAAATGCTGGGAGGACTGCTGGCCGGCGTCACGGTCAGCGGAGTGCTGCTGGCCGTGTTTCAGTCCAATGCGGGCGGTGCCTGGGACAATGCCAAGAAGATGATCGAAAACGGAGCCGTGGTGGATGGCGTGACGCTTGGCAGAGGAACCGATGCCCATGCCGCTTCGGTGGTCGGCGACACCGTGGGCGACCCGTTCAAGGACACGTCCGGCCCGTCGCTCAACATCCTGCTGAAACTCGTGTCCGTCACGGCTCTGGTGATCGCTCCGTGGATTGCTGCTTCGTGACGATCGGTCTGCTGCTGACGATCTGCTGACGGAGACCGTCTGTGCGCATCGTGCTGGGTTCCCGATCCCCTCGAAGATGCGACCTGCTGCGGCCGCTGCTGCCGTCCGGGCGGTTTCTTGTTCGTCCGCCCGAATCCGCGGATGAACAGGGGTTTGAAGGGCTGCACGACCGGGAACAGATTCAGCAGCGGCTGATGTCCGTTGTCCGTGCCAAGATGACAGCGGTGCAGAGGCAGGTCCGTGCGGAATTCGGGGCCGCGGACACGGTCTGCTGCATCACGGCCGATACGATCGTTGTGGCCCGCGATGCCGATGCCCGGACGGTGGTGCTGGGTCAGCCGGATCCGCAGAACTGGCCCGACAACGTCCGCTGCTGGCTGCAGTGGTATTCCGGAACAACACACGAAGTGTGGACGGGATTTCAGGTCCGCTGCGAAGACCGATTCGTGGAAGACGTCGTTCGTACAGTGGTGCGGTTCCGGCGGCTGTCTCCGGAACTGATCGAAACTTATCTGCGGACGGACGAATCACGGGGCAAAGCCGGCGGGTATGGAATTCAGGGGACCGCAGCGATGTTCGTGGACGGCATCGACGGAAGTCTGACCAGCGTGATCGGGCTGCCGGTGGCAGAAGTGATGCAGGCCCTGCGGACGCTGGGAGTTCCGATTCTGCCGTCGGACGGAGAATCGTGATGGCGGCGGCCGCAGAACACAGAAACACCGGTCAGGCGACGGCCGATCCGTCCTGCTCTGCAGGACCACAGGTGACCGGGCTGCAGATCGGTCCGCGTTCTCTGCAGACACGCTATTTCCTGGCGCCTCTGGCCGGATACACGCACCTGGCGTTTCGCATCATGCTGAGGCGTCTGGGAGGCGTGGGGCTGGCAACCACGGATCTCGTCCAGGCCCGCATGCTGCTGTCGGAAACCCGCAAATCGCTGGAACTGGTGGCGACGAATGATGAGGATCGTCCGCTGAGTGTCCAGATTTTCAGTGGATGTCCCGGCGACCTGGTCGGAGCCGCCCGCTGGCTGCAGGATCGCGGCTACGAAGGCATCGACATCAACATGGGCTGTCCGGTGGCCCGAATCAACGGAGCCGGAGGCGGGGCGCGGCTGATGTGCGATGTCGCCGGTGCCGTGGAGATGGTGGCTCGGGTGATCGATGCAGTCGATCTTCCCGTGACGGTCAAAATGCGGCTGGGATGGGATGACAACCGGATCACCGCACCCGAACTGGCGGCCCGGCTGGAAGATGCGGGCACAGCGGCTGTGACGGTACACGGACGGACGCGGCAGCAGGGATTCGGCGGAACCGTCTGCCGCAGACTGCTGCGGGAGACCGTCCAGGCGGTGCGTCGGATGCCCGTGATTGCCAATGGAGACATCCGCACCGTGCATGATGCACAGACGATGTTTGCCGAAACCGGGTGCGCTGCGGTGGCTGTTGGACGGGGCGCGATGCTGGATCCCTGGATTTTTCGTCGTCTGATTCAGGCGGAACGAGGCGAAACGCCGTCGGATCCTTCACCGGACGAACAGATGGCCTTTCTGATCGATCACTTTTCCCTGATGAGACAGCAGCATGGCGATTACAGCTGTATTTTGTTTCGCAAGTTCGCCGCCTGGTACGGCTGTGTTCTGGGGATTCCGGAAGATCTGGAAGATCGTCTGCGACGGTTTGAAAGTGTGGCGGAATTCGACGAAATTACCGAGCAGGTGCGGCGGCGGCACGGAGAACGCCGCCGGCAGATTCCCACTGCTTTGATCCGTGTGCCCGATGGCCCCGTGTCGCACTGGTAGGTCGGTCGATGATCGGGAAGAAAGCCGGGCCGGACATCGGCCGCAGGAAAACACAGCCCATGGTTGCTTCAGCATGACACAGTCCGGTCAGTCGTCTCCGGAAGTCCGGAAGTCCGTCGCCGCCGATATTCTCAGCGGCATCGAGGCTCTTGTGAACGAAGCCCGGCAGGACACGAAGCCGCTGGAAATCGATCCGTACCGCAGCCGCCTGTTCGAACTGTTCGTCACGGCTGACGGAGCGAGACTCATTCCGGATGATCGGGAAACCGGCCTGTCCGACGAAGACGACCCGACGGATCTGTCGGCGGACGGGATCTGCCGTTCGCTGGCCCGCCGCTGGGGGCTGGACATGGCGGCCCGCGAGTCGGCTGCTGAGCAGTCGCGTCTGCCGCCGGATCAGCTTCATCAGATGCGCCTGCTGTGGTCCGTGATGCGGATGTGGATGGAATGGTCCTACGCCTGGCGGCGATGGAATGAATTCCATCATTGATGCGATTCGGCTGTCCGATGGTCTGCCTGTGCCGGAGTTCCGGCCGGCGCGTTGTGCCGCGTCCAGTGACCGTATTGACCACCAGCTATTGGCGGGAACCATTCAGATTCCCATGGAGACGATTGGCTCTGCGTGCCCGCATTCGGCACACTGCACGGCAGTACATTTCCTTTCTGCTGCCTTTTCCAGTCTGTGAAAACCGCCGTGGTCAGATTTCCGGATCCACCTTACGAAAACCGTGACTTTCTCCAGTTTCAGGGGACGGACGAATACATCGCATCCCGTTCGCTGATCGATGCGGTGAACTGTGCGATTGCTCTGGAACGTCCGCTGCTGATCAAGGGCGAACCGGGCACGGGCAAGACTCTGCTGGCCAGACACGTGGCTGAAGGACTGGGTCTGCCGATGGAATCCTGGCACATCAAGTCCACGTCGCGGGCCTGCGACGGGCTGTATGTGTACGACACGCTGCAGCGGCTGAACGATGCCCGATTCGGGGACGGCGATGTCAGCGACATCCGCCGATACATTCGGCTGGGACCGCTGGGCCGGGTGTTCGCTGCGGAACAGCGCCACGTTCTGCTCATCGATGAAATCGACAAGGCCGATCCGGAATTTCCCAATGACATCCTGCGGGAGCTGGATGAGATGCGGTTCACCATTTCGGAAACCGGTGAGGACATCACGGCCCGCCGGCGCCCGGTTGTCATCATCACGTCGAACAGCGAGAAGGAACTGCCGGATGCGTTTCTGAGACGCTGCGTGTTTCATTTCATCGAATTTCCCGATCCGGAACTCATGAAGGAAATCATCGATGTGCATCATCCGGGACTCGATGAACGACTGCTCGATCAGGTGCTGATTCGCTTCTACTGGCTGCGGACGCGGGCGGAACTGCGCAAGAAACCGTCCACTTCGGAACTCATCGACTGGATTGCCGCTCTGCTCCGGTCCGGAATCAGCACACGTCAGCTGACCGAACGACTGCCGTTCGCCGGATCACTGCTCAAGAACGAACACGACATGCTGGCCGTGCAGCAGCATCTGGATCAGGGTGGTGCGCTGCCGTCCACCTGGGACGACATTCGATCGCGGTACGGCGGACCGGGGTGAGGGATCATGTTCCTGAAACTGTTTTACGGACTGCGGGATGCCGGGGTTCCCGTATCCATTCAGGAATGGCAGACGTTCATGACGGCTCTGGAAAAAGGGCTGCACCGCTGTGATCTGAACACGTTCTGCAATCTGGCCCGGTCCTGCCTGGTCAAGAGTGAAGCGTTTTTCGATGCCTTCGATCGCGTGTTCGTCCGGATCTTTCACGGCGTCGAGCGGGATCTGGATGTGACCGATGAACTGCTCGACTGGCTCCGCGAACCGCTGCAGCCGGATGAACTGACGGACGAACAGCGGGCCGCTCTGGAACGCCTGGATGCGGACGAACTGATGCGGAGATTTCTGGAGCGTCTGGAAGAACAGACGGAACGTCATGACGGCGGAGGCCGCTGGATCGGAACGGGCGGTCATTCTCCCTTCGGGCACAGCGGAGAACATCCCACGGGAATCCGGGTGGGCGGTGCGTCCCGGAACCGTTCCGCCATGAAGGTCGCCGAAGACCGTCGGTTTCGTGATTACCGGACGGATGTCGTGCTGGACATCCGCAGCACGAAAATGGCCCTGAAACGCCTGCGGCATCTGACGCGCAGCGGCCCGGATGAACTGGATCTGGACGGCAGTGTTGATGAAACCTGCCGCAACGGCGGCGAAATCGAAATCGTGTATCGTCCGCAGCGCCGCAACAACGTGAGGCTGGTCCTGTTTATGGACGTCGGCGGCACGATGGATCCGTACTACGAACCGGTCAGCCGGCTGCTGACGGCACTGCACGAAGAACGCAGTCTGCGGGAGTTTCGGTCGTTTTATTTTCACAACTGCATCTACGAACGTGTCGGCACGACGGCCGATCTGTACCGACGCGATTCCATTCCCACAGGAGACGTGCTGCGTGAACTGGACGAACGCTGGAAGGTTCTGTTTGTCGGAGACGCGGCCATGCACCCGGCGGAACTGCTCAGCCCGCGCGGCAATATCAATCCGCGGTACGTGGCGGACACACGCGGAATCGACTGGCTGAAACGCATTCGAGACCACTTCGAACGATGTGTGTGGCTGAATCCCGATCCCCCCGAACACTGGCCGTTCACGCAGACGACTCAGGTGATCCGTTCCCTGTTTCCCATGTTTCCGCTGAGTATCGACGGGCTTCAGGATGCCGTCAGCGCGCTGGTCGGCCGCCGAACATTTCCGCCTCCTGCCGACTGATCAGCCGGGAAGCCGCGGCGGCCGGGAACTCAGGATTCGTCCGCGGTTCCCGCCGTTTCCACGGACGGTTCGGGGGCCGGGTCATCGGGCTGAGCCGGTCCCAGAGACCATTTCAGCAGCGGAGGAGTGATCATCGTGGTGATCATCACCATGACGACGATGGCCGAGAACGTGGCATCGTCAATGACCGATTCGCCGGACGGTGTGGTCAGGCTGCGGCCGGCGGCAGCGAAGATCAGGCCGACTTCTCCGCGCGGAACCATTCCCAGACCGACGGCCCGCCGGTTGACACCGCCTTCCACGACGCCCCAGGAACAGGCCTGTTTGCCGATGATGGCCACCACTGTCAGGCCGGCCGCCAGCAGCCAGGTGTCGGTGCCGCTGAATTTCGAAAGGTCCACGGCGATTCCGGTGGCCACGAAGAAGATGGGGACCAGCAGAGTGGTCAAAGGAGCCAGGGCGTCTTCCAGATGCCGGTTCTTCCATTTGTCTCCGGCTTCCTGATAGTGGGCTCCTTCCAGAATCAGTCCGGCTGAAAAGGCACCGATGATCGGAGCCAGATGGGCCACATAGTTGGCGGCCCAGGAAAACAGAAAACAGATCACCAGAGCCGTACTGACCAGCAGCCCGCGGCCTCGAAGAAAACTGGCCAGACGGAACAGATGCCGGGGAAGCTGCAGAGCCCCCAGGATCAGGGCCGTCGCCAGAAAGGCGAAGGATACTCCGACGATCTGAACCAGACTGCTCATTTCGAACTGATCGCCTTCGCGAATCACGCCCGACACGACTGCCAGAACGATCAGCCCGAGGACGTCATCGATGACAGCCGCGCCCAGAATGATTCTCGACTCGCGCGTCCGGCTGTGTCCCAGGTCTTTGAGCACCCGCGCCGTGATGCCCACACTGGTGGCACACAGCGTGGCTCCCAGAAATGCGGGAATCTGCCACTCGGACCAGCTTTCCGCGACCAGCAGAAAGCCGATGGCGGCTCCCAGCCCCATCGGCGCGATCACGCCAATGACGGCGACCAGAAAAGAGGACAGGCCGACCGACATCATTTCCCGAACACGGGATTCCAGGCCGACTTCGAACAGCAGCAGCACGACTCCGATGCTGGAGAGCATCTCCAGGACGTTGCCCGTCATCGCATGCGGGTCGCCGGAATCCGGTTTGAAGAATTCAAGTGCTGCTGAACCGGTCAGCAGCGCCCAGTTTCCCAGAACGATTCCCACGGTCAGCTCACCGAGAACCGCCGGCATGCCGATGCGATCAAACAGGTCCCCCGCCAGACGGGCCAGCAGCAGAATGACGGAAATCGCCAGCAGCACTTCCGCAACGGGGTCCTTGTGTCCTGCGTCCTGGCCGCCGTCGTGTTCGGCTCCCCCCGATTCGGCTGCAGACGGTGCGCCCTCACGGTGTTCAGGAGACTCAGTGACCAGCGATGCCGCGGCCCCTGCGTCCGCAGCGGCCGCAGAAGGAAATGGCATCAGGAAGCCGCCTGAGAGAACCCACCACACCGCACTGAAAACACAAAACGCCAGCAGCGGCCGCCAGGACTGTGATCGGTTCGGCCGGCGGATTCCGGAAGATGCGGGTGCGGGAACAGGCATGGGAACGCAGGACTTTACGCAGGAAAACAAACAGAACACGGGAGACGACCGTTCCCTGTGGTTTAGCGGGTCCCGGCGGGCCTGACAACGAGCTCTCGTTTTCTCCCGTTCAAAACCGCAGGAACTGAGCGCGCAGTTCCTGGCCGAAGGACTGCCGCCGGCGACTCCGATCTGTTTTACCGCCTTTTCCCGCTGTCAGGACCGACGGGCCGGATTCGGCCGATGCTCCTTCCCCAGAGCCTTTATCAGACGGCCGAATCCGTCGGTTCACGATTCTGTTCACCGGCCAGACTGCCGATGGTCCTGCGAATCGTATCGATGGTCAGCGGTTTGTGCACGATGCGGCAGCGATCATCCGTTTCGATGATCGGCCGGAGCGGTTCGGATTCGAAAGCCGTCACGAAACAGACGACGTTCTGTTTCCCCAGAGCACGCAGTTCGCGGTACGTGTCGCTGCCGGTGCGTCCCGGCATGTTCTGATCCAGCAGCAGCACATCGTCCGGCCGGATGTCATCCGCATGGCGCAGCAGGTCGTCTCCGGATGAATACGACTGCACCTGAAAGCCGGCTGACTGCAGCATGGTGGTCAGGAGACTGCGCACGGCCCGGTCGTCATCGGTGACCAGCACGCGGCGGAAGACGTCGGAAACGGCTTCCGGCCCGCTCGTTTCGTCTCCGGCCGGATCCGGCGGTTCGGTGACGGCCGGAAGAAAAACGCGAATCACCGTGTCGCCCGGTTCCGATGCGATGTGAACGGTTCCGCGATGCCGCCGTACGATCCCCATGACCGTGGCCAGGCCGAGTCCCTTGCCGGATTCCTTCGTGGAATAGAACGGTTCGAAAATCTTTTTTCGGATCGCCGCCGGTATACCGCCGCCGTTGTCAGAAACGGAGATGCTGATCCAGTCCGCGGAGACATCCATGTCGTCGCTGACAAGAAGTTCGTCGTGCGGAACATTGAGCTGTCCTACCTGAACGGACACTCCAATGCGTCCGTCCGTCCCTGCAGCCGCTTCCGCCGCATTGGCCACCAGGTTCATGATGATCTGAGCCAGCATGCCGCGGTCCCCGCGCAGCAGTGCAGAACGGGCACTGAAACGCGTCTGCAGAGTGACACCGTCCGGAAGTCCCGGACGCAGCAGGCTGCACACTTCACTGGCGATGTCGTTCATGTCGACAATTTCCATTTTCACCTGCGTCCGGCCGGCAAAGGTGAGCATCTGCCGGCACAAAGATGCCGCCAGGCGAACGGCGTGCAGAATCTTCTCCGTGGTTTCCACGGCGAACGGGTTGTCCGCCAGCTCCGTCTGCAGAATTTCCCCGTGACCGGCGATCACGGTCAGCAGATTGTTGAAATCGTGAGCGATACTGCCGGCCAGTTTTCCCAGACTTTGATATTTGTCCTGCATCTGAACCCGGGCTTCCAGATGCCGCTGATGTTCGTCCTTCCAGTACTGGTGAATCAGCATCGCCAGCGATGACGCGAAATTCGCCAGCAGTTCTAGGTCTTCTTCGGGGGCCGGGCCTGGAGCGTCGGAAAAGACGCACACGGTCGCCATCAGACGCCCATCGGGCGTCATCACGGGCACCGACCAGCAGCGGCGCACATCCCATCGCCGATAATTGTCCCGCATGTCCACATAGCGGTCGTCGGACAGAAGATCCGGCACCGTGACCGGCTGTCGGGCTGTCAGCACATCACCGCAGACCGTCGGAACCCGATCGACATTGAAGTTTTTGAGCAGACTTCGGAAATGATCCGGCAAAGACGGAGCAACGGCTTCTCGAACGGTCCGTGTGACGGAATCGAACAGATTGATGGAACATCGGACACCCGGCCAGACGTTTTCCAGAGACCGGCAGATCTGCTGCAGGGTGTCCCGCAGAGGCCGGTTGGCGGCCTGCATGGCAAAGCCCTGTTTTTCGATCTGCAGCAGTTCAGCCGCCTTCTTTTCGCGGTCGATCAGCCTCAGCGTTCCGACCATCCGTTCCGGCCGGCCGTCGACACCGACATCCACACCGCGTCCATGGACCAGCAGCCACCGCCAGGTACCGGATGCATGCTGCAGCCGGTACTCGCTGCGAAATTCCTCCTGGGCGCCGTTTTCGATCCGTTCGGCCGCCTGCCGGACGGATTCCACGTCATCGGGATGAATGAGTTTCAGATAGTGTCCCGTTTTTTGCGGCAGGGTGGCGTCCTGGTAGCCCATGAGCTGGTGGCAGATGGCATCCAGAGAGATGCGACGGTCGAGAAAGGACACTTCCCAGCAACCGGTATTCGATGCGCGGACCGCCAGGCTGTGAAGCTGCCGGATCTTTGTCAGTTCGTCTTCCAGACGCCGCACAATCCGCGTGCCGCGAATGATGTGGCATCCCAGCACCAGACCGTCTGCCCGAATGAAACGGGATTCCACGGTGCCGCTGATCGGTTCGCCCCGAATATTGGTCCGATGAATCACGCCGGAAAACCCGGGGGCACCATCACGAACGGCCCGCGCAAAATGCATCAGGCCGGGGCCCGTGATGCAGTGCGGAGTCATCCTCAGGTGATTCAGGCATTCCTCAGGAGACGCCGCATCGAACAGGTCCGCGCAGGGCTGGTTCACAGCCAGAGGACGGATGGACTGGAGCAGACGTTCCCGGGGGATGGTCTTCCAGGTGTCCTGTTCGTCCTGCAGATTCTGCTCAGCAGGAAACGTCTCCGACAGCATCTCTGAAAACGCGGTCAGGTCGTCCAGCTGAACGGCTTCGTCTACAGATTCCAGAAGCACCGACAGCAGCGGCGAAAGCAGGTTCGAATCGGTCGCCGGCGAATTCAAAGGATATTCCCTTTCATGCCGCGAAAAAACAGGGGCGCCGGGCAGCCGGCCGCCTCGCCGCCGTTCCGGCTGCGCATCCGCGCCCCGGACCGCGAATCAGATGACCCGGTCATCTTGAGAAAGCCGCCGCTGATCGTCAACTGCACTGCCGGCCGGTGAATATCCCGTGGAGGCGGTGTACGCAGCAGCCCGGGGCACGATCACCCGGGTGACGCCGCACGATGTGCTGCAGGCTGTTTCCACCGGATCCCCTCCTTTTCAGGAAAACACAGCAGCAGCCGCCCGATGTTTCGGGGCCGGTCGTCATTGTGTCCGGCATGCTGACCGAAGAAGCATTTCGATTCCCGCCCGCTTCGCGGTCTCCGCCGCCGGGCGGAGACCGGACAGACAGATTCAGAAACGGCCGAGCGGAGGCTGCCGGCGTTCCGGCATGTTCCGGCCGCTTCAGAACACGCCCGCGGGTCTCTGCGTTTCCGGCCGATCGCTTCGCTTCAGAACAATCAGGTGGCGGTCGTGTATCTGCAGCTGATAACCGAGCAGTTCCAGTTCCCGGTTCAGAATCTGCAGGCTGTCCGCTGTGGAATAGCGTGCGCGATCCCGCCGGGCGAAATGTCCCGGAGGCGTCTGGTTCATGACGAGTGTCAGCCCTGCCTGCCGACACACATCATTCAAAACCCGATTCCAGCGAACGTCGAAGTAGTTGAGCCGGATGCCGGCCGGCTGATGTCCCGGAGAGAGTCTGTCAGGCCGGACGCTCTCTGACGGCACCGATGCGCCGCCTTCTTCGGAAGCATCGACGAATTCGGACTGGCTGAGAATCCATGCGGTGACGGCGATAAGTCCGGCCAGCGCAACGGTCCGGTAACCCTGTATTCGCACGTGGACCTCCCCCCCCGGAGTGTCCCGCTGCCTCCCCCCTGAATCCGTACCGCATCCTGGTCGATCCATCCGCTGCGAAACGCGGCCGGCAGTCTCCTGAGGCTGAAGAGACGGCCGTTCCCGACGATGCTGCGGCATGAGGAATGGTACCGATTATTCCGGTATATCGGACTGCAGCGACTGTTCAGATGAATGTTCCTGGCCGGACCACAACCGGAAACCGGATTTCCGGCCTGTTCATCATGCCCGGCGATCCGGTCGTCCTGCAGAAGAAACCTGCCGGAACAGCGAAAGACGGAGACCCAGGACAACGGGCCGGCCGAAATCGGCGGGCAGGGGCGGAGGCCGGACCGGGACGAGTTGACCTGCTTTCCTCGGAGGAAACCGACCGGGCGCCTTTGCCCGGCCGGGCCGACCTGCGATAGTTGCCGATGGATACTCCTGGTCGGCAGATGACTCGGACGGATGCGGGAGATTTTCGGCTGTGGATTTCATTCGAGCTTTCATGGGGGCCCGGAAAACGGCCGTTCCGGGAGTCCTGCGGGCGATTCTGCAGTACCGAAAGTTCGAACGGGAACTTCAGGAGGATTTTTTTCACCTGGCCGCTCAGTCGGGCCTCCCCAGGGGCCTCCGATGGGTGTCCTGCGAATGGCCCGGATCCCTGTGCATTGCTGCTGACGACCGAACGGGGCTGATCAGCGCTCTGGCGTCCGTGAACATCGAATTCGAAGCGATCTCCGGCGGGGAGATGGAAGGCGTGGCCGCGGTCAGTACGATTCGCGATGGCAGCGCCGTGTTTCATTTCCGCGGCGGGTGCTGGGGCAGTGCCGGGCGCGTCGTCTTCAATCTGGAACCGTCCCGTGCGGTTCAGCAGCTTCTTCCCGACGCGGTTGTTGTTTTCGAGCGTTCTGCAGTGTCGTGACGATCCGCCGGCAGGAAAACCTTTCCGGACTGATGTCTGCCGGATCTCCATGCCGTTTCCAGAAACGAGACCTGTTCATGCTGCAGACCATTTACTTCACGACCGGCACGCAGGATTCCGCCGAACGGATTGCCCGAACGCTGGTGGAAGAACGCCTGGCCGCCTGTGTCAATATCCTTCCGCAGGTGCAGTCGGTGTACCGCTGGGAAGGCGCCCTGCAGACCGCTTCCGAAGTGGCCGTTCTGGTCAAGACGACCACACGCTCTGCCCGCGATGCCATCGATCGGATCTGTGAACTGCACGACTACGACTGTCCCTGCGTTTTCGCGTGGCCCGTTTCGGCTGCATCGGAATCCTGTGCGCAGTGGATTCAGCGGGAAACATCGGCCGCGGATTCTTAGGCAGGTGTCCGCGGCGAGCCGGGGCCGGACGAAACAGACCGATCCGGATCGGTGCTGAAGGAACAGACAGGACACACGGTCAAAGATCCGGGCACAGAAGCACTTTCATCGCTGCCGGGTCTCCTTCGTACAGCCGCTGAAACCAGTCGGCTCCGTCTTCCAGAGAGGCACGGGCCGTGATGAGCGGTTCCACCTGGATGGCGCCCGATTCCAGCAGGTCGATGCAGACGGGATACTCGCCGCGACACCCGCAGGTGCCGTTCAGGCTGAGTTCTCTGGTGACGACTTCCTGAAGCGGGAGTTCGATTTCCGGCGTGACGTTCCCGACCAGGGTGACACTGCCGCCTTTTCGCGTGGAGGCCACCGCGGAGCGGATCGTGGGACCGGTTCCCACGACTTCCACGGCCACGTCGGCTCCGCGGCCGTGTGTGAGTTCCCGGACACGCGACGGAACGTCTTCTTCAGCCGCATGAATCGTCACGTCGGCTCCCATCGATTCCGCGGCATGCAGTCGATGGGTGTTGATGTCGGTGGCGATGATGCGACGGCATCCGGCCAGCCGCAGAGCCTGAATGACCAGCAGACCGATCATGCCGCTGCCCACCACCACGGCTGTGTCGCCCAGGCGAATCGGCGTTCGGGCCGCGGCGTGAACCGCCACGGAAACCGCTTCGATCAGAGCCGCATGCTCGAAACTCAGCGCATCGGGAATGCGGTACACAATGCGCTGGGGCACGGCGATGTATTCCGCAAACGCGCCGTAGCGACGATAGTCACCGCAGGAAACCCCCAGAACCATGCGATGATCGCACAGATTGGATTCCCCCCGCCGGCAGTACCAGCAGTCTCCGCAGGACACCATGGAATCGAACGTGACACGGTCACCTTCCACGAAGTCCGTGACGTCACTGCCGACGGCCGCAATGATTCCCGACGCTTCGTGTCCCATCACCAGGGGCGGAATGCGACGGCCGCTGCTGCCGTCCCAGCCGTGTATGTCGCTGCCGCAGATGCCGCAGGCCCGCACCTGGATGAGAACATCGTCCGGTCCGATTTCCGGCTGCGGAATGTCGGTCAGTTCCAGTTGTTTGTAATCGGTCAGCAGAAGTGCTTTCACGGATGCGTGTCCTCAGGTGGCGGCCCGCCGGGAACAGATGTTCATCGTACCGGGCCATTCGTCCGACTCAATCAACCTCAGCCGACTGCTTCCGACCGGGAAGAAGGAGTCCCGGATGCGGGCATCCACCGGCCGCATCGGTCGGCCAGCATCCTTACGGCGATGCCTGCCCCGGCCGCGGCCGCCGGCATCAGCATCGTGATCAGAGTGAGTGCCGAAAGAGACTCCGTGCGGCTGAAATGCATTTCCCGGTACAGCCGCGTGACGACCGGTTCCACCGACACCGGCCGCAAAATGGACGCAGTGGTCACGTCCCACAGGCACCAGTGGCACAGCAGGGCGACCGCTGCCAGCCATCCGAGTTCCTGCAGACGCCACAGCAGCCGTCGGGCCTGCGGAACAAATCGGGCATCGGTTTTCAGCAGACGGGCACTGTGCAAGGATTCGACAGGCACAAGACGGTCCAGAATCTGCAGCAGAACCCAGGCTCTGGGCAGCATCAGCAGGCTCTGGCCGAGCAGCAGCGGCAGCCAGGTGTCCCAGAGGATCCGCAGACCCGGAAGCTGAAACAGCCGCAGCAGCCCCAGACTGACGGCCAGACTGCCGGTCAGCCCCGGCAGCAGCAACAGGATGACCCACAACAGACGTCCATGCCGCTTCAGCAGAAAAGCGGCAGACAGAGCCGTGGCGGCCGCTGCTGCCGAAAATCCCAGTGTGGCCATCTGCGAAGCGGCCAGCCCCCAGCCGTCCCGCAGGATCAGTGGCAACCCCCGAATTGCCTCGGGCACCATCACAGCCAGAGGCCACAGACCGGTCAGAGCCAGTCCGGTCAGAGCGAACAGGCATGCGGCCACGGCGCACACCAGGTGCCGTTCGCCGGTCTGACGAATTGCGGGCGATTCAGTTTCCCGCTCGGGAACCGTCGCGATCAGCAGAACTGCCGGGATCAGCAGAGCCATCTGAACGGTCAGCGGTCCTGCCAGCCGTTTCAGAGTTTCACTCGGCTGCTGGCCGCCGGCATGGGCATCGAACAGCCACGCCGTCCAGGCGACCGGATGCCGGTCGATCTGAATGAGGGCTGCGGTTTCGAAATCCTGGAAACTGACAAGAGCCGTCAGACACCACGCAACAGCGAAGGCTCTCCACGGGCCGGTCAGGTTCAGTCTCAGCGCTGTCATGCGATGCCGCACTGTGCGATCCGGCAGCAGAGCCCACGAATGCAGCGATTCCGGCGTGACGGCCGACTGAGGCATCATCAGGAACACGAGCAGTGCGACGGCACAGGAACGGATCAGCAGAACGCCGGCATACAGAATTTCCGTGGCCGCCGGCGAATGAGTCAGAAACTGAGCCGGATAGCGCCAGGAAAACCCGACAATGAGTTCCGGGATGGTCAGAGGAACCAGCAGCGCTGCCGGCAGAATGCGGCGGAGCAGCGGTCGGTCGGCGGGGATTCCCCGGTGAAGAACCAACTGTGCCGTGCTCACGGCCACCGTGGCAACCAGTAAAGTGCGGACAACAGACCAGGCCAGAACAATGGATGCCGTCATGGTCCGGTCCTTTCAGCAGTCAGCCATTCGATCACCGGATCGTAGAAAGCGGCGGCATCCGACACACGCACTGCCTGTTCGGCCCACTGTTTCATTTCGATGACTTCCGGAGGCAGCAGATGGTCGTCCACCGGACCCAGAGGAATCTGGCGTCCGACGCCGCGGGCCAGTTGAACTTCCGTGGATTCCGACAGGACGAAATCCACGAATTTCTGAGCAGCCTGCAGCCGCCGGCAGCCGGCCACAATGGCTATGCTGTTGGGCAGACACAGAGTGCGGCCGTTCTCCAGCCGCACCGGCAGCATGGCCACCGGAGCCCCCGCATCGACCGCGGCGAACGCATCGTCCGTGTCGGTGAACGCCAGGTCGCAGATGCCCCGAACGACCAGATCGCGGGATGCGGAATTCCCGCGGACCAGCCGAATGCCCCGCTCCACCAGGCTGCGGTGCCACCGCTTCAGTTCATCCAGCCCCATGTGTTCGGCAAGAATGCAGTAATGAGACAGCGTCGTGCCGAACAGAGGTTCCGCGATGGCGCAGCGATCCAGACGCGGCTGCTGCAAAGCAGCCGCAACGGCTTCCTGAGTGGCCGGCATGTGGTCCGTGTGGACCAGCCAGACTCGACAGCGGGCCGCGAAACCAACCCAGAATCCGTCCGGATCGCGAAAGCGGTCCGGCATGCGTTTCCAGCCGACACCGCGATACGGATGCAGCACGCCCGCTTCCCGCAGTCGAAGGGTTCCCAGAAGCTGATTGTTCCAGAAAACGTCGGCCCGGGGGGCATCCTTTTCGGCCAGCAGCAGCCGCACCAGCCCCAGCGACTTGCTGGCTTCTTCGTCATAACGGACATCCACACGAATCCCGGTTTCCTGCTCAAACCGCCGAATCACTTCATCGGCCAGCAGGGAATCATGGGCGCAGTACAGGACCAGCCGTTCGGAATCCTTCAGCAGATGAGGAATCACAATGGCGGCCAGCCCGGCGACAGTCATCACCACCCCGGCGGTCACGGTGTGCCTGGTCCGCATCGGATCTGTGCTTCCTTTCCAAAAGGTTTCTGTTCCGCCCTATCGTACCTCTCGGAATTCCGGATGTCCGACCTCCTGGACTCTGAATGCCGAACCGCGCGGAAAATCGCTCCCGACAGCGTAGCCGGCCGGCCCCCGGTCTTCGAAAACAGGACAGCACGGCCGCCACCCGATGGCCCGTGCGACATCACGGTCTTTCCGATCGAAACGCCCGCAGCTTTCGCTCGGGTGTCCTTCCGAAGCACACTTTGTATGATGAACGCCTCTTTGCCGGCAGCATCCGTCATCTTGACACCGCAGCGGGACGCCGATAGCCTGGCCTGTCCTGTTAAAATGCGCAGTCTTCCGGCTGTGCTCATGTTCCCGCGCCGGCTCCGGATCCTGTCCGTCCGGATCAGGACGGTATTGTAAACAATGAAGGGGGTCGCCTGTGTTTGGCTTTTTCAGGGCCCGGGACAGGGCATTTGTCGTGTACCAGATGGGCAAAGTCGGATCAGCCACGTTCAAGAACAGCCTGGAACGCATGTATGGAAAAAAAGAGTGCTGCATACTCACCATCATGAAGAGGCGCACGATTGCATAACACAATGGAGTCGGCGGTTTGATGCGGTTGTCGTGATTACGGGGTTTCGGGAGCCGGCCAGCCGGTGCATGTCGGCATATTTCCATAATCTCACCGATGCCGGGAATCCCTGGTTTGTCGGGACACGGGAAGACGTGATGGGCAGAAGCGTCGACTGGCTGATCAGTGACTATAACAGAAAGGTCGGAGCGCATGTGCGCACGCTGGTGGGGCCCTGGCTGAAAAATTATGAGCGCGTCACAGGCTGCCGGCCGGCGGACTTCAGCAGGTGTGCAGGCTGCCTGAAGGCGTCCGTGAACAATGTGCATCTGTATGTGTATACACTGGAACATCTGTCCTCCTTTCAGGAGGGCATGGAGGACGATCCGTATCTGGGCGGTGTCAGGCTCGTGAGTACGAATGTGAGTGAAGAAAAATGGTACGCCGGAATCTATCGGGACTTCAAAAGGAGATATCGAATAAGCAGGAATGAATATGATGAACTCTATGGACAGATTGATTACGTGCGGTGGCTGTACGACGATCAGGAAATCAGGCATCTGACGAAAGGCTTCGTGACGGAGACGCAGTCTGCGGCAGGTGAGACAGGCGACGGAAAGTCCGGCAGTGAGCAGACTCCGGGGCGGCAGAATGGGGCGATCGAGAAGACCGGATCGGTCGAGAATCTGTGATGGCGCGGGAATCGGAAATCCCGGTGTGATCGGTGGGTGTTTCGACGTCATTCAATTGACCGGGGCGGCATGGGCACGAGCGAGGCCTGCCGAACGCCTGGGAGCGTGGCACGGGTCAGGAATCGATTCGCCGGCAGGACGACGGTATGGTGATCCAGGTGGGACACGATTCCAGTCGCCTGAGATGGTTCAGTGCCGGGAAGCCAATGGCGTTCGCCCAGGGGTCGGTGTCCGGACGCCCGGGGAAACGGCCCATCGGGGGCAGGCCCGCACGCTCTTCACCCCGGAGGCGGCGCATCGGATGCCGTGACTGGCGAATTGACGCGCTGGTAAGGGGCACCTCGCAGATTCGCGGCAGGAGGAGCCGAGGATCATGCGGGAGGAACCGGAGATTCGACGGGGGTGTGTGCTGCGGGACCGCGAATTGTTTTTTTTCAAAAGCGGCTTGCCGTGGCCGCGGAGACAGCATATAGTGGTAGGCAGTATGAGTAAGAAAGCGTCATCTCGGAACGAACCGCCTGAACTGCCGCTGTTTGACGACGAGCGGCGGGCCGGGCTGAAGAAACGTCTGGCCCGGGCCGAAGGTCAGGTGCGGGGAATCGCCCGCATGATCGATGATCAGCGGCCATGCGCAGAGGTTCTGCAGCAGCTGGCCAGTGTCCAGTCGGCTCTGCGCGGCGTGTCCCGGCAGGTGCTGCGGAACTATCTGGAACGATGCGCCACGGATGCCATTCGGTCCGGAGACGACAGTGTGTACGACGAACTCATGGATGCCATATTCAGGTTCGCAAAGTGATGTCGCGAAGTGATGTGTTTTCTGCTGGTTTTGTGACAGGAGTCCTGAGATGTCTCGATTTGCCGTTCTGTGTGTGATTGTGGCCTTCCCGCTGACTGTCGGAGGTCTGGTGGCATCGTCCGGGGATCTGCCCGCCGGTGCGACCGACACGGCCGGATTCGTGTGTCCTCTGACAGGCGAAGAACTGCCGTGCGGAAACTGCTGTCCGCTGAAAGCGGAGAAGGTCTTCGAATGTCCTCTGACGGGCGAAACGCTTCCCTGCGAAAAGTGCTGTCCTCTGAAGAAGGCGGACGCCGGGACAGATACGGACAACTGACCGGTTTTCTCTTTTTTCGAACCGGTCGAGGCGGTCTCCGACCTGCTGTCGCCGGCCGCGTGAAAGGAACGCGGTCGGCGATGGGGCAGACGGTGCAGCGGCCGGGCCGGATGCGTCGGTCAGCAGGCTGACGAATCCGGTGGTCCGTCTGGTGGCGCATCGGTCGGCAGGCTGTCAGGCGGGGCGTAGTGAGCCCAGGCGCTGCGGACCTGCCCGATGTCGTTCAGAAAAAAGACTTCCGCTGCCGGGCCGCGTGGACCGTGGTAGGCGATCACCAGACTGTCTGTTCCTGCATAAACGCCGATCAGCTCGAAGTGCAGGTCGGGAAGGCGATCCAGAGCCTGCTGCCAGTAATGCCGCACGGCCGTCCGGCCGCACAGCATGCCGCCGCTTTCAGAAGTGAATTCTTCGATGAGTGGAGACCGCATTTCGAAGTCGTCGGCGTAATGCGACAGGATGCGATCCAGATCGTGTGCATTCCAGGCGTCGATCCAGTCGCGGGCGAATCGCTGTGCGAATGCAGGGTCCGGCTGCATGGCTGTTCCTGAAGACCGGGCAGGCGGCTGACTGCCGAAAAGGGAAAGTCAAAGGCAGAGTGCCGTGGTTCCGGACATCAGTTGCCCAGAACCGTTTCGTCGCTGTCTGATTCGATCAGGACATCGTCGAGAACCACGTCCGGTTCGTCCTGACGCCGCAGGGAGGCGATCTGAGTTCCGTACTGTCTCAGCGGCACCACCAGAGCGTCGGACACGAACTGCCGCCTCTGCAGAAACTGTTCTCGTTCCAGTCCGGCGGCATCGGCCAGGTCTTCCATCTGCTGCAGGGCCCGACGCACGGCCTGCACGGAAAGATCCACATCCCGCTGCGCCCGGATGGTGGAAGACGGTTCGTACGCGGTGCGCCGCTCCCAGCGGACGATGAGCTGCTGGATGAGGTCGTTCAGGAGGTCGTAGCGGTCGGCTTCGTCGGGAATGAGTTCGGGCTGACGGACGAGCTGTTCCAGGGCGGCCGTGATGTTGCGGACGGACTGGTCGCCCGGCGGGCTGAAATACACCGTGTGCAGACGATGGCGCAGTTCCTGTGCCGGATCCGGGTGGTCGGCCAGTTCATGCAGCCGCACCAGTTCATAATGGAGATAATCCGTGATCAGTGGTTCGTAATCGGCTGCGAAGGCCATCAGGGCCTGCAGCGCTGTGGGGGTGGCCTGCCCGGATTTCACCGTGCGGATCAGATGTCCCAGCGTCGACAGATAGTCTTTGCGAAGCTGGTCCAGGGGGTGAATCGTCTGTTGGACATCGCCGTCGGCAAATGTTTCCTGCGGCGGGCGGGCGTTGCGGAGCATTTCGGATTTCAGAGACCGTCGGTAGCTCCACCACTGATCCGGGAACGCTTCGGCGATCTCGACCTGCTGAGCATACGCACTCATCCGCCGCCGGAATTCGTCGTGATCGCGGCTGCGGGGCACGGCTTCGGCCAGCCGCTGTTCCTGCTGCACGAAGGCCGCGTACAAAGGATCGCCCGGCAGCGTCGGGCGGGCCGCCCGACGCATCATGGACAATGCCCAGAAACCGTGTCCGGCATCGGCCGGCCGCGGAAGGTGGTCAGAGGACCACGGGCCTGCGGCCTGGGAGGGAATGAGAATCGGCAGGGCGGCCATCTGGCACCAGTCCCAGCCGCAGCGTCCGAGCTGTCGGCGCACGTGCTGCCGCTGCAGACGCGACAGAATCCCGCGATCCGAAAGCGGATGGTCTCCGGCGGCCGCAATGAGGGCTGCTTCGTGAGACGTCAGCCGGACGAGTATCAGTTGATCGAACGCTGTTGCCGCCGTCGCGGCGATCTGCCGCAAAACATCCATTCCCGCCGGTCGGCAGCGCACCCGCTGACAGAAAATTCCATCGGCATTCAGCCGCCTGCGCACAGCCGTGTACCAGTTTCGCGTGAGTCGCGAGACAGACGACGGTCGGGCCGGATCCACCAGTCCGTCCACGATCACATCCACAGGGGAACAGGAAGAATCCCGCACGATTTCTTCCGGCCGGCCGCGAAGCGGCACCGTCAGTTCACTCAGATCGGAAGACGGAAGAGCGGCTTCCGGCGGAGTGATCAGGATCGTGTGAACGGGAAATCCTTCAGCCACTTCGCGGAGCAGGCCGGAGGCGTCGTTGAACAGCAGCACGCGGCCCGGATGAGGGTGCAGCACCAGCGGCAGCACTCCCGTGGCGATGATCGACGCGGGCTGCGGAACGATGTCCGGGTCGGTGGAACGCATTCCCAGCCGGTGCCCGTTGACACGCAGTTCCCGTTCTGTCGGGCGGGTTTTCCAGATCGTCACGGTGCCGATGGAGCCTTCTTCAGCATGCAGCAGGCGCACGGCGTCTGTTTCGGGAATCATGCCGGGGGACACACCGCGGTGCATGGCCAGCACGGGGCGTTCCGTGAACAGAATGCGGGCCGGCCGGGCCAGATCGGGCTGTGCCGATACCAGCGAAACGGCCGCGGCCAGAAGCACACCGGCGGCCGACAGATGCCGGCGGCCCGAAACCTTCTCGGAAAGAAGCCTTTCCAGCACCGGCGTCCCCGCCAGACTCAGTACCCCCGCCATCGTCATCCAGGTGGCTGACACCCCCAGAAAAATTCCTCCACAGACCGCAGCGCAGCCAGCCAGAACGGAACTCAGAATGTCTCCCGGCGAAGAAAGCCGACGGCCGTTCAGCACATGCCCGGCCAGAAAGGCACACAGGACGGCTGTGAACCAGACGGCCAGCAGCAGTCCCTCTCGTCCGGTGACGATTCGCCCGGAAGGAAAGCCGGCGCTGGTCGTAAGAATCCAGTCGACTGCCGGAGAGAATCCCCATGGCAGAGCTGCCAGAATCAGCACCGCGACGGCCCACACGGCGGCCGGCCGCAGTGGAAGCCGGCGAAGCGTCCATGCGGCGACGGACAGCAGCCCGCAGGTGAATACCAGCCCGGCGGCGACGGATGTCAGCGACACGGTGAACAGGTGATTGATGATGAAGGTGCCGCCGGCCAGAGCCCAACCGGCACACAGAGCCGCCGGCTGAACGGTTCGGGTGAACGGACCGGACCGCCGATCGGCTGAGGAATTCGCGGAATTCATCGAGGGTTCAGAAGAAACCGCCCGGGTCAGAATGAGAGAAAACGCGACGGCCAGAATGAGGCCCGGCAGCCAGATGGGCATGGGCATCCAGGCCTGCAGGACAACGGCCGCCGCCGCGGCTGCCGTTCCGGTCAGGATCCGCCGGTCCGTTTCAGGTCCGGCCAGCTTCAGAACCTGTTGTGCCGCGAGGGCTGTCAGGAACACGGGCAGTGCAGCGGTGAACCAGAACAGCGGCTGTCCGCCGGGTGAACTGACGGCGATGGTGAAGGCGGTTTCCGTGAGAAACGGCAGACCGGCCAGCAGTCCGGCCGTGGCGGCCGGTATGAATGGCATCAGGGTTCGTGGCAACGCGCGTCGGACCAGGATTCGGCCGGTGACCAGTCCGGCGGCTGCGGCGGCGAACCAGACGCCCAGGCTGTCTGTCGACAGGCAGACGGTGGCGAACCACACGAACCAGACCGTCAGCAGAAGGCTGGCGGCCAGAGCGATCGCGGCCACGGGCAGCAGCGTCGGGAAAAAACGAGGGAAACGTGTCCTGGCATCCATGCCGTTCGGCTCCGAAAACACGGCCGTCCGGCCGGTGTGCCGGACACATGTGCTGCCGGCGTTTGTACCGTTTTCCCGGCGTTCGTCTCAAGAGCAGCCCTTGAACAGCCGCCACGACCGGAGCGAACCGTGTAAACGGAAGCCGATTTCCGGTACCGGACAGATTCGCCGGCGGGTGTGTCGTCCGCCGGGCCGTCTGAGGGCATGTTTTTCTGCCGCGCGGCCGTCCGACTGCGGAACCTTCCGGGGCCGTGAATCCCTTCGTTTCCGATCCGATCAGCACAGGTTGTCAGCATGCAGGTTACCGTCACGGCGGTCGGTCCCGATCACCAGGGTCTGGCCGATCCCATCATTCACCACGTGACCGGCGCCGGAGCCAATATCTACGAAATCCAGATGTACGACCGGGATTCGGAGCATCTGTTCGCCATGCTCATGCGGATCCACTGGCCGGACGACGGAGCGGATGTGGATGTGCTGCGCAATCATCTGAATCAGATCGGTGAACGGCGCGGTCTGAAAGTGCGGGTGTGGTCGCGCGACGAACACGATCGGCCGGCACGGATCGCCATCTGCACGACGTACCGCACGGAACCGCCGCTGGCCATTCTGCGGGCGATTCGAGACGGACTTCTGGCCGCGGAGGCTGCCGTGATGATCGGAAACCGCGACGCCTGCCGCAGCGTGGCCGAACAGTTCGAAGTTCCCTGGCACAACATCGGCGATGCGGCCGGCCGGCCCGACTACGCCCGCATGGAACAGCTCATCGACGAACACGACATCGATTATGTCGTTCTGGCACGTTTCATGCGCGTTCTGCCGGCCGAACTGTGCTGGAAGTTCGCCGGCGGCCGGATCATCAACCTGCATCACGGTCTGCTGCCCTCCTTCCCCGGATTCCGACCGTACGAAGATGCCTATCAGCATCACATGCTGTGTTACGGGGCAACTGTGCACTTCATCGTCCCTGAACTGGATGCCGGAAATCAGATCATCCATCAAAGTTCCTTCACGGTGCTGCCCGGGACGTCTCTGAAAGACATTCGGCGTCAGGGAGAAACGGACCATGAACCGCACTGCCTGGTGGAAGGGCTGCGGCGCGTGGTCAATCGGGAAGTGGAACTGCATTTCCACCGTGTCGTGCGTCTGAAAGACTGACCGTAACCATTCAGCCGCCTTCCGGGGCTGCATCCAGGGCCAGCGCACACTCAGTCTGTTGTCCCGTAAGGACTTCCATCATGAAGTCGAAGTTCCAGCCGCACATCCTCCGTTTCATCACGAGACTCGCTTTGCCGGAATGCTGTTTGATCAGCGACAACGTGAAACGCCGGAGCCACGCGAGATTCTCCGCAAGGTGACGGTGGCGTGTCCGCTGCGCGTCTTCCCGGTGTGTCCGGTCCGGACTGGAGGGACTTTTGTTCTTGATGCTCCGGACGGGACAGAACCGACCGCGGAGGCTGCGGAAGTCAGCGGACCGGTCGAGGCGGGGCAGGGGGGCGAGTGGACGGAAGAGCGGGTGACGATGCGGACATCTTTCGGCTGGAATCAACTGCGGTTCGCAGTGGCTGCGCTGCTGCTGGCCGCCGCAGCGACAAAGGTGGTCGACACACCCCGGATTCTCTCCGGTGAGGGACTGCTGGGATCGCCACCGCGGCTGGTCTTCGTCATTGCGTTCGAAGCGGCCGCGGGTGTGTGGATCGCTGTCGGAGATCGGTTTCTTTCCTGGATTGTCACACTGGTCGTCTTTGGCGTGTTCGTTTTATCAACGGCGTACGCGATCGTGACCGGACAGTCGTGCAACTGTTTCGGAAGCCGTGTCGATGCGCGTGCCATGCTCATTCTGGATCTCTGTGTGCTGCTGACGGTGGCAGGCTTCCGTCCGATCGGCCGAAGCATCCGGTCCGGATGGCTCCCGATGCAGATGCTGATCGCTGTCGGTGTGGGCGGTGCATTTGCAGGAATGTCGGTCTGGAAAGTCCGCACGACCGACCGAACGGAGCCTCTGGAATTTCTGCTGGCTCAGTCGCTGATCGGAAAGGCCTGGCTGCTGGATGAACGATTCCATCCGGACCTGCGGGAACTGCACAGCGACAGACGGCTCATTGTGGTGGTGCGCGAGGAGTGCGAGCACTGCCAGGCCATGATGATGCGGCACTTCGATGATCCGCGGACACACCGTCCGGGTGAGCGGACGGCGATGTTCGTTGCGGGGAACGATGAATGGCCGTTTCAGTTCGATCGGGTTTGCTTCGAACGGTCTGGTGATGGATTCATCACCTGGCCGGGGGGCGAGCCGTTCGTTGCCAGCCCGGCCGTGTTCGTGGTCGAGGACGGGGTTGTGATGCAGGCAGCGGACGGTGATGAAGCGGATGGGTTTCTGGAAACGCTGTTTCGTGACGGGAAGGGACTGGGCGACCGGACGGGCATTGATGGAACAGGGATGGAATCGGCATGGGGAGGAAACGGGCGCGGTCGCGGTGTGGCTGATGGGCGGATGCTGAGTTCGTGGAGACCTTGTGACCGAGGGCCCGGGCATTGACAGCGCGATGTCGTCCTGGTGGAATGGGTTTCGTCGCGATGACGGCTTTCGCATTTGCGCCGGGGGCATTGTGTCTTCGGAAGATCTGGTCCGACGGGCCGCGGGGCCGGTGGACTGCGGGGTGCCGGAGCGGGGCCGCTGAAAAGCGGGGCCGCTGAAAAGTGGGATCGTTCAGGAAAGGAGAGGGGCAGTGATGCGGCGTCGGCGGGGAATTTCGATTGTTGAAGTGCTGGCGGTGATCGCCATCATTGGAATTCTGCTGGCGCTGCTGCTGCCGGCGGTTCAGGACAGCCGATCGGCCGCCCGGCGGCTGCAGTGTCAGAACAATCTGAAACAGATCGGGCTGGCTCTGCACAATTACCACGAGCAGTTCGGACGGATGCCTCCGGCGGTGATCTGGGGCGGGCCTCCCGGTGAACCTCTGGGCGGCGGCGAGGTCCCGGTGGGTCTGGTGGATCGGGTGGCGCTGGGTGTTGTGTCACCGACGGATCCGGCGCGGGTGCATGCGAACTGGGCTGTCATGCTGCTGCCGCTGCTCGACCAGGCGGTTCTGGCGGACAGCGGCAACCCGGAACGGCCGATCAGTGATCCGGCGAATCGGCGTCTGCGGGAAACGTGGCTCCCCGTGTTTTTGTGTCCGGACGACACGTATGCCGCTGGTGACAATCCGTACATCCGCGATCAGCTTGCCGGGACGGTGGACAACCGGTATGCCCGTGGCTGTTACGGGATGAACATGGGGCCCGGGTCGAACTGCATTCACGAACTGCAGCCGGAATGCGAAAACGGATTTCATGTGGATGATCCGGATCTGGCGGGGAAGGCGCAGCTTCTGTGGGGGACCGGCGCCGGCGGCGTGAACGTGTCTGTATCGTTTTCAGAAATCACGTCGGGTCAGTCGAACTTCGTGGTTGTTGATGAACTGCGGGCGGGGGTTCATGCGGTGGACCCTCGGGGCACATGGGCTCTGGGATTTCCCGGTGCCAGCGCCACGGTTCGGCATGGGCAGGTGGGGGTGCAGGAAGATGCGTTCGGCCCGAATAACCAGGACATCAATTCGGATGACATCGTCGGCTGCGGGCAGATCGAAAGCGAACTGGGCGAAGAACAGCTCAATGCCCTGGGAATGCCGTGTTACGCACGTCCGGAACTGGAAATCAACAGTCAGGCCACGTCTCGCAGTCTGCATACGAA
>WFTL01000018.1 GCA_015485495.1 Planctomycetaceae bacterium | reverse complement strand
GTGCAGAGATGGGATTTTTCGGTAAACTGAGTTCCCGGCTTTCGTCCGTGATTCCGTGTGTGGCCGCCGCGGCGGCCTGCGTGGCATCGTTCCCTCACCCGACCGACGCCGCCTTCGTCACCGGCGGTGGAAAACTGCCGAACTGTGATACAATTGAACTGAAGAAATACACGTGCGGTTCCACCGGTGGAGGAAATTGTAAGAAAAAGAGACAGCGGTGTATCGCCGGTGGCAACGGGATTCGTGCGTATTTGTGTGAACCCGGTAATGGCGGCCCGTCGGACTGTGACGGTAACAATTTCTGCAAGAACGAGAATCACGACGCAACATCGAGTATGTGCAAATGATGCCTGAATGCCACGTGATGCGACAACGGACACAATTCGGCGCATGCACGCGGTACCAGTTTCGCCTGCATCATTGTGGTCGACGTCCGCGATCGACGCTGCCCGCGGCGACGCTGTGCCTGGGATGTGTGCTCTCGTTGGCGCAGTGCGGTTTTGCACAGCCGCCTGATGATCCGATTGCTCACTTCAGGGAGTCTATCGGAGCACTTGATCACGTAGAAATGACCGTTTCCCTTGCTGGCACTTCGTTTTCCAGCAACAAGCCTGTTGTGACCGGGCGTGCGGCCGAGGAATATGTTGAGAACTACCCAGGATATGTCCTGTTGTTGCGGCGGGAGGGGGACCGTGCGCTTCTGTCAGTAGTCAGCGCAAGGGACAAACCCATTCGATTTCAGACGGACCGCGTGTTCGACCACGGGCGACTTCTGTACGTCAACGAGCGGGTCGACTCGGACGGCCGGCAGGTGGATTCGGGGAATATGGTGCTCTCGCTGACGAGTCCGGATCTGGCCGGTCCGGAACACAAAGAGACGATGGCGACGTTCCTGACGAGTGTGGAATTTGTGTCCATCGTGTTCGGGGCGCTGGATGAATTCCCAATTGTCGATTACGTGGGCGAGGGGGCGGATGTTCAGGTTCAGCCGGACGGGGATCTTGTTCACGTTCGGGCGCGTTCGGATCTGGGGCTGCTGCAGCTGTGGCTGGATCCGGACGCCGGCTTTCTGCCGCGTCGACTGCATCTTGTGAAGCAGGCGCACGATCGGACGAGTGGCGGGCGCCGGGTTAACGACATGGATATGAATACCAGTGATGGGAGTTTGTGGCCCACAGGTCGTCTTGAGCGTCTGGAGTGGTCCGCGGACGACATCGATCTGCGGAAAAGCGGCGACCGAGCCTACATACACGAACTGCAGTTGATTGAGAAGCGGCACGCAGCGGACGGTGCCGCCATAACGATAAAGGCGACGTGCGTGGTGGACGAAATCACGTTTTCCCCGGAGTTCACCGATGACGATTTTCGTCCGCTTTTGAAGATTCCGGTGGGGGCGTCCGTTGGTATCGATGGGGCAGAGCATCTTCCGTATGAATGGGACGGGGAGAAGGTGGTGCCCCGGTCGCGTCAGCGTCAGGCGGAAGTGGCGGTGGAAGCAGCGCGGAAGCGGGGCGGTTCGGTGAGCGGCGGCCTGCGTCTGCCGTGGCTCATCGGAATCAACGCGGCCCTCATCGCGGCCATCGCCGCGGTGCTGTGGTACCAGCGCCGGGCGGCCTGACGAGACGGGAAACAGAAACGAGGGCGACGAGAACGGGCCGACTGCGGCATGCGGCCGGAATCCGTGATGGGCAGACAGGAACAAAACACAGAGGCACGGAGATCGCGGAGGCGGGTTCATCCGGTCCTCTCCATCCGACCTGTGGATCCTGTGTTTTTTTCGCGATGGAGTTTCAGGGGAGTGTTCGTTCCGGTCGCAGCTTAGGGCGCGGGGTGTTTCGGCGGAATGGGAGAGAATGGCTTCTTCGTGTCCGGTCTGGAGCCGGCGACGGCATCAACTGCATTTCGTGTTCTTGGAAAAAACTGTGTTTGTGGACTTGATTTTTTTTTTTTCTGAGCATAGCCCTAGGGGGTTCCCGAGTCGGCCAGCATCCTCCCCCACCAGTTTTTCGATCGTTGCGGAGGTGCACAGTTGACAGCCGCATCTTTTGAAGTGTCGGCGTCTGGCAGTGATCAGGCGGTTTCTCGGCCGGGTCGACGGAAGCGGCACCTCGTGCCGCTGATGTCTGGCGCTGTGATTTGTGTTGCCGGTCTGTGGCTCTCGGGATCTGCATTCGAACCCGCTGGAGAACGGGGATTGGTGCCGGACCGGTCGGTGTACGATGTCGGGTCGGTACGACAGGGGAACGTTCCCGCTGTGTTCCGGATTTGCAACACGTCGGACCGCACGATACGGATCAGCCAGGTCCGGACCACGTGCCGTTGCACAGAGATCGCAATTGAGAGAAAGACGCTCCTTCCTGGAGAAACCGCTTCCGTGGACTGTGTGTGGGATACACGCGGGATTCGCGGCCCTCACTCATCTTTCTTCGACGTCTTCTGGTTCTTCGAACAGCCTGGTGGCGAACTTGTTTCGTTCGAGTCGCTCCGGCTGGCCGTCAAAGGCGATGTCATTCCGGTGTTTGACGTTTCGCCTGCTGAACTGCGTTTTCGAATGGACACGGTGGAAGAGCGTCCGGTCCGGCGGGTCGTGCTGAAGCCCAGGTCCGGCGAGCCTCCCGTACACGTTGAACAGGCGTATTGTACCGACGCTGCATTTTCGGCGACGGTGTTTCCGCCTGCAACGGTTGAAGTTGCATTCGAACCACTGGCGTGGGTTGATGTACGTGGAGTCGTTCCCGAGCTGCGGATCGAGACCGATTGTCCGCTGGATCGGGAGATCAGTGTTCCGAT
>WFTL01000017.1 GCA_015485495.1 Planctomycetaceae bacterium | reverse complement strand
GCCGGAAACTGCGGGAACCGGAAGCGGCATCGCAGGCCCCGGCAGAGGATCCCTCGTCTTCCTGATTCCCTCTGTCCGGAATCCTGTTCGCTCCCGGAACACTCGGCGGCATGGACCGTTCGGTGTCCGGTTGCGTGCTCCCGCGTCCCGGAATTCCGCCTCGCGCGGCACAGCAAACGCGGTCTGCAGAACGGTGCTGTGCCGGCATCCGTGGTGGGCAACCAGTCGGGTGTCCTTCTGTTCGACTGCCGGTCGTCCGGCAGGTTTTGCCGCTGTGCCGCCGCCGGGAACGATGGCAGCGGAGGCTGCTGGTCCGGCTGGGCAATCGTGGTAACACGTGCAGCAGCATTCGTGGCCGGTCCGGCTTCATGCGATCGCACCGAATGATTTGGCTGTGTCGTCTGCTGCACGAACTCCGATAGGAACGAAACCGACGGGTTTTCCGAAGCGGGCCCCGACAGGACCGGCATTTTGCAGGCAGGTTCGGGGAATGCATGGAGGCATCACATCGGCGCCGGATCGCCGATTGTTCGGAACCGTCGTTCGATTCGCCGCACTGCCGGCCAGGCACGGACGTCCGGCCGGCAGTGACGAATTGCCTTTCTGACTGTTTTTATACGGAGCCGGGCGACATGAGGTCCCCTTCCCTTCTGCAGATGCAGGTCCTGTGTTTCGTCATTGCCTTTCCCGTTCTTCTGAACCAGGTATCGGCTCAGCTCGTACCGGGAACCGGCATGCGGCTGACGAAAGTTGGAGACGATTTCGAAGACGAAGACTGGAAATGGGTGCCGAACGGGGCCAAAGCCAGCCGTGAACAGGATGGCGCCGTTCGCAGCCCCACGGGGTATTCGGCGAACCGTCGCTGGTTCGAAAGTCCCAAACGCGGCATGCCGGATGTGATTCGCCGCGTGGACACTCCGCCGAACGGTCTTCCCGGCAGCCGGGGCGCCCTGCTGCTGCAGACGCTGAATTCCGGTATTCCAGGACGGCCCAGCTATCAGATGGAGCAGGATGACTTCATCATGTCCTGCTCATCGCGGATCGGAGCCATCAGTGTTGCCCGCAATCCGAGCTGCACAGTGCGTGTCTGGCTGCCTCCGTACGAAAAATGGGAGAATCGATCCGGTTCCCACTTCGGATACCGCATCGATCTGAAAACCACGAAGACCGAACGCAAAAAGCGGCTGTTCTTCACGAAGTCTGTGAAAGTTCCGGAATCGTACTGGCCGGGATTCTTCATCGAATTCCACAGCAGCCACGATCCGCGATTCGAACAGGACGAAGCGGTTCTGCTCATCCGCGGCAACAACGGCGGTCATGAAGTGACCGGGCCGAAACTGGCTCCCGGCTGGTGGACTCTGGGGATGTCCGTGACCGGCGATGGCCAGGTGCATTATTACGCCCGACAGGGTGTGGACGACCTGCGCCCGCAGGATCACCTGTATTCGAGCTTTCCGTATGGCTATCGAGCCGAACGGTTTGCCACTCACTTTTTCAATTCCGTCAACTACAACGACGGACGCACCTGGTCGACTCCCTTCATCATCGACGATCCGGCGATCTTCGTCCTTCGCTGAAGCGCTCGAATTCGCCGTGCCGATCGGAATCGATCAGGAAAAGGGAACCGAACGAGCTGCTTTCGGACAGACAGGAAGCGCAAACAGGGTCCGGTGCTTCGCACCGGACCCTGCCTGTATACACTCAGAATCTGTTGCCGGCCCTGAACAGTTTCCCGTCAGCGGGCTTCCGGAGGCAGCGGGACCAGATCTTCCCCGTCTTCTGCTCCGGGCTGTTCCGTAGCCACGCGGCCGTCGGCCTGAGACAGGCGGGTGCCGCGGCGTTCCAGAATCGACCGGGCCGCCGCCCGCAGTTCGGCCTCACTCAGACTGCTCAGACTGCTCATTTCGGCCAGCGGCCGGATCGCCTGGGCCACACGTCCGATCGTGGTTTCCATCATCGCCAGTTCCACGAATGACCGTCTGAGGCGCTCCAGACCGGCGACATGAGCCGACATTTCCTGCTGAAACGCGTCCAGGATCTCCAGATTCTGAACGGCCACGGCCAGTTGTTCTGTCTGGCCGCTGAGCCGTTCCTGGAGGGCCAGCATGCCGTCCAGGTTGGCCTGGGCCGTTTCCACACGCACCGACGGGCGGCCCAGAGCCTCATTCATGGCAACGAGAATCCTCGCATTCTGTTCGGCTTTCTGCACGTTGTCGTCCGCTGCGAGAATCTGGTCCTTCAGAGAAGCCAGCTGTCCGGCGGCCGCGCGGGCATTTTCCAGACCGGCCGCTGACGCGGACACCGCATCCCGCAGTCCCACGAATTCTTCGAACTGGCGTGCGGCGACCTCGATGCCGGATGCTTCATCAGCGATGTGATCCGTCAGTTGTGTCATCTGAGCGAGACTCTGTGCGGCTGCAGCAGTCGATTCGTCTGCAGCGGCCAGACGCGTCTGGAGTTCCAGCATGCTGTCCACCTGCTCCGCTGCCACCGCCAGCTCTTCGGTGCCCGCAATCACGCGCTGTGTCAGGTCGGTCAGTTCTGTGATTCCTTCGCTGGCCCGTTCGTAGCCGTTCGACGCGGCAATGACGCGGTTCTGCAGAGCCACCATGCCGGAAAGCGAATTGTCGGCGACATGCGTCTGTTCGGATGCCGAAATGATCTGATCGCGCAGTTCGTTCAGCCGATCGACTTCTGCCAGAGCTGCATCCGTCGTCTCCGCCGCAGCCGCCAGACGGTCGTTCACAGATTTCAGATGTTCCAAAGCGGCCAGAGCGTCCCGGGCGGCCGCCGCTTCCGTTTCGATCTGCTGCCTCAGAACACGCATTTCGGAAATCGCTTCCTCCACGGCAGCCAGCTGGGCAGCCTGCTCCTCCAGACTCGTCAGCAGATCGTTCGCACGCCAGACAGAATCCCGCGCCGACACCAGACGCTTCATGCTCAGATCCGCCAGTTCCAGACGCGTCTGAATCTGATCGAGCCGGCCCTTGAGCGGACCGACCATCATCAGCTGCATGCCGAAAAAGACCACAGCCAGAGACATCAACAGAGAAATCGATACAAACCGGCGAAATCCCTGCAGCTGCTGGGCCGTTGTTCTGCGGAAAGTCGTGTGGTTGCTCACAGGTGGACTCCGGTAGGTTGGTGATTTGAGAGGAGGGACAGGAGGGCAGGACGTGCCACTCCTGCTTTTGTGAACACCCCATACTGTGTGATCACACAATTTTGTTTCGTCACCGGCATCACCTGCTGTTTACCCAAACGGAAGTGATCGGCAGACAATGCCGAAACCGGACCGACCGTGCTGATGGAAGGTTTCGGGAAAGATGTGCGGGTTTCTCCGAGCGTCCGGTGCCGGCCAGAGGGAGGGGCGGGCTGACGAGG
>WFTL01000016.1 GCA_015485495.1 Planctomycetaceae bacterium | reverse complement strand
GGAACAGTTCTCCCGTTCCTCCGTCGGCGGAAATCGTCTGGGGTCCGTCGCCGTCCAGAACGATCGTGGCCGATCCGTGGTAGTTCACGTCCGTGGTGGTGACATCGCCGGCAACATGCAGTGAGCCGCCATTGATTCGTGCGGCGTTCTGAATAATCAGGTCGCCCTGGATCTCGACATCTCCGTCGATTTCCATGTAACCCCCATTGATGACGACGGTGTCGTACGGGCCATCGTCGGCAGACAGCGTTCCGTTTCCGGACAGCACGAATACTTCATCCACGTTGGCCACTTCGATTTCGATCGTGCTTTCGATCGTATCGCCGTCCGAATCGGTGATGCGGACCGTGATTTCATGTTCGGTGTTCGCTTCGTAGTTCAGATCCGCGCCATCAGCGACGGAGATTTCTCCCGTATCGGAATCGATCTGGAATCGGCCGCCGGCATCATCCGACAGTTCATACGTGAACCGGTCGTCGTCTTCTGCATCACTGAGGGCGACGGTCCCCACGATGACTCCACCGGCCGCGTTTTCCGAAACCGTTCCACCGGACAACCGGATCTCCCGTTCCGGTAATGAATCGTCCCGATCGTCTTCGTCTCGATCGTCTTCGTCTCGATCGTCTTCGTCTCGATCGTCTTCGTCTCGGTCCTCTTCGTCTCGGTCCTCTTCGTCTCGGTCCTCTTCGTCCCGGTCGTCTTCGTCCCGGTCGTCTTCGTCCCGGTCGTCTTTGTCCCGGTCGTCTTTGTCTCGATCCTCTTTGTCCTGGTTCTGTGACGATTCCGAAGCCGTGCCGGATTCGGACGGCTGCGTGGACTGACCATCACCGACGGATTCGGCGGAGTCCAGAGTCTGGGCGGCGGTCTGAAACAGGCTGTCATTGGATTGTGCGGCTTCGAGCAGATCGCTGCCGTGCCGGGACAGCTTTCCGGATTCGGAATCGTCTTCCTGCTGCTCTTCTTCCTGCTGGTCGTCGATGTCCGGTTCGATCCAGGTGGCCGACATGAGCAGACGCGGTTCCAGTGGCCGGATTCGGAATTCCGGGATCAGATCCGTGTTTTCTGATGCGCTTTGAGAGTTTTCGTTTTTCGGCATCGTTCCGGCTCCACAGGCAACGGGTGGTTCTGTTCAGAACGCGAGGTCTGCTGACAACGGGCGATGTCAGGATCGGACCGTCTGTTCTTTTCTGCGGGCCATCTTCATGGCTTCCACGTGATCTTCTTCGACGACAATGGTGAATCCGGCCGGCAGCCGGCGGTCGCGATTGTCGATTTCCACGACACAGCGAAACGTTCTGGTCGCCGCATCGATGACGGGTTCCGCGGAGACGACCACTGCATCCAGCAGGCGGTCTACGGGAATGTCCGCGCGCACGGGAAGCACGACTCCCGGACGCAGGTCTGCATGCCATTCGTAAGGAACGAACACGACGGCCCGCAGACGGCTGAGGTCGGCAACGCGAACCACCGGCATTCCCTGGCTGACGGTGCTGCCCACCTGCTGTTCAATCCGCAGGACGTCTCCATCGAAGGGAGCCGTGAGAACGTGAGCGTTCAGTCGGGCCTGCTGCAGTTCCAGTTCCAGTTGTTTCTGGCGGCATTCTTCCTGCACGCGGCGCAGCCGGGCTTCGGCGACTTCCACGTCGGCTTCCGCTTTTTCCGCTTCTGCTTCCGAGATGACGCCCAGAGAGCGGCCTTTCAGCAGGCGCTGATAAATCCGCTTCGCCTGCCGCAGTTCACTTTGCGCCAGTTCCAGATCGGCTTCGCAGCGAGCGGCCGCCTGGGCAAGGTTGACCTGTGCCTGAGGAATCCGGTCGTTGATTCTTGCCAGAGCCTGCCCGGCCATCACGGCGTCGCCTTCCCGAACATACAGCCGGATCACATCGCCATCGACCTGAGCGGCCACGTCGGCCGTTCGAACGGGGGAGACCACAGCCGGAAGGCTGCTCATGGCCGCCGTGTCGGCCGAAGAACGGTCGCGGTGGCCGGGAAGCGCCACCGTGGCCGCCAGGGTCATCACGGCTGCAGATCGCATCCAGATCATCATGTCATTCCTCCGGTATGTTGCTGAAGCTCCCGCAGCGCTCCGTGAGCCAGGCTGCGAAAGCTGCGTCTGTTGTCCTGAAAGTTTCGTTTGCTGCTGCCGGCATCGGTTATCTCGCCACGAAGAAAGAGTCGCGCAGACGGCAGCAGGTGCGGTAGAACGCGAATCCCAGAGAAGGACGTTCCACCGGCAGCCGCACGACGGCCCGAATCCCGTCGCAGACCGACGGATCCGGTTCATCGATCAGCACGACCCGCAGAGAAAACCACGCCTGCTCGGACTCTTCCGTTTCGGGATGGACCACAACCGGTCCGTCCGCCAGAGACGTCAGGGCGGGATTCGGAACCGATGTTCTGGCATCCGGTGAAATGTCCACCAGAATTCCTCTGAGCACACGTCCGTCGCCTCCTTCCAGACGGACCTGGACCTGTTCACCTGGACGGGGCAGTCCGGCGATGGCTTCTTCTTCGCTGATGACCGCATCGATCACCCGCCGACCGTGGCCGACGACAGCCAGCAGTTCGCCCTGCCGGACGAACGTTCCGGGCATTCGAAGCACATCGGCCGGCGTCACGTGTCCGCTGACCGGCGCGGCCACCAGCAGGGATTCCTGAATTCGGCGCGTCTGTTCGTACAGGGAACGGACCTGAATCGATTCTTCCACAGCCGCTGCGTAATCGACAGGCGTGCTTCCGATCGCCGTGCGGGCAGCAAGTTCCGCAGCGGCCGCGTCCGCCTGCAGTTGCTGCACCTGGGCATCGATACGGTCCGATGACAGACGGCACAGCGGCTGGCCGGCTGCAACCGCCGTTCCCCGCGCGGCTGTTACTTCCGACAGAAAGCCGTCGCCTTCTGCAAACAGCGACTGACGAAATTCGTGGCCCACGATGCCGTAGGCGGCCGTCATGCCGGGTGCCGGCATGTAAAACAGCACCCCGATGCCGATTCCCAGTCCGGCGGCTCCCACGAACAGACCCCGCAGGCGGCGATAGGCCAGCTCTTCGGACGTCAGGGTGTAGCCCACAAAGCGGCCCAGAAGCTGCCAGCAGAAGGACGTGAAGAAAATGACGCCCAGGGGAAACCCGATGACCGGAAGACCGGCCACCAGAATGCTGATGCCGGCGATTACGGTCAGCTTGTAGAGGGACACCGCGCAGCCGAACGCGGCCAGCAGAATGGTCTGCCGTCGCGTGGCCGCACAGGACGGAAGCCGCACCCCGTACAGAATCTGTTTGACCACCCGCTTCCATTCGGAAATCGCATCGTTCCGCAGTTCCGGCATTTTCAGCAGATCAGCCAGGGCGTAGTAGCCGTCGAATTTCATCAGCGGATTGATGTTGAATCCGATCGTCACCACGGTGGCCAGCAGCAGGGCCTGGTGGGCGGCCGCGCGGACGATTCCCGGATCACTGACACTCCACAGAACCAGTGCTCCCATGGCGGCAATGGATTCGAAATACATTCCGGCCATCGACACGGCGATGCGGTGTCGCCGGCTGGCGAACATCCAGGCGGCCGACGCATCCACGTAGGCACAGGGCGTGAACACGATGAAAAACAGCCCCATTTCCGGAACCCGGCCGCCGTAGTAGCGGCAGGCATACCCGTGACCGAGTTCGTGAACGCCTTTGAGCACTGTCAGCAGAACGGCCATCAGGATGGCACTTTGAGCCACCGAAGTTCCGGCGAACGGATCGGCCAGCTCGGCGCGATGCTGCCACACGAACATCACGCTGACGGCCATGGCCACACACCACAGAGCAACGGCCGTGCGGGAAAACAGGGGAGACACATACCGCAGAGTGCGTTTCAGAAATGCATCCGGCGACCACAGCGGCATGCGGTGAAACAGAATTCCGGCCAGACGGGCGCGGCGGCCGGCCGCCTTCTTTTCCTGCGCCCGACGGTACAGGACGCGGCCCGTGTCGATCGGCAGGGTGATCAGGCCCAGGCGGCTGAGCTGCACGATCCAGGAATAGAACCGATCGCTTTCGTTTTCTCTCAGAACGCCTTCCCGAACCAGTCGCCGGAAGCATTCATCCAGTGTCCGTCCCGGCCGCAGCACGGCGAACATCTGGTAGTCGGCCGGCGACAGACGGTGATGCCGGAACGTGATCGGATCGTGAACGATGTACCACGCTCCCGTGCGCGATGCCTGCCGGGTCACTTCCAGATCCGATCGGCGCACGGCTTCCAGTTCCGCAAGGCGTTCGAACAGCTCTTCGCTGGCCGAATCGGCGGAATACAGGCCGGAGGCAGTTTGTGGGGCGGAAGAATTCATGCTGATCGTGTCAGGAACGAGTTGTCTGAGGATCGGATGCCAGTGTGTCGGCCGGAGCAGACGATGAACGGCCGACATCGGCCCCGGTCAGTGACCACAGGCCGTAGTCGACCGTGTCGATGACAGAATGCAGCCACACCCACCACACAGGTCGCTCCCCCGTGCTGATCCGGGCCACTCCCTGCATTCCGGGACGCAGCCACGAGGCCTGGTCGGAAATGGCGGCCCGGGCAGTCACCACGTTGCCGTTCTGATCCGCTTCCGCACGCGGTTCGATGTGTTCCACTCGGCAGGCATGAGACACCCCGGGCCGGGCGTTCATGGAAAAATGGCCCGTCTGGCCGGACGCCACGCTGGCCACCACCGATTCCGGAAGATCCAGTTCCACGGCCAGTTGTCCGTCGGGAACGATTTCGAACAGGGGTTCGCCCACCGGAATGGTCTCTCCCACACGTTCGTCGAGGTCGTGGGAGATGATCTGTCCGCGAAACGGAGCCCGAATGTCGGCCGTCGCGAGCTGCTGCTCGATCCGCTGCAGTTCGGCGCGGGCGGCCGCCCGCCGACTGACCGCCTGCCCGATCTCTGCCGGTTCCGGAGGAACTTCCTGAACAGCGGCCGCAACGGCGATTTCTGCGGCCCGCAGTTCGGATACAGCCCGCTCGTATTCGGATTCCAGTTGACGCGTGTCCAGCCGGGCCAGCAGATCTCCTTCCTGAACCATCTGTCCCGGACGGACGTACAGATGAGCCAGCCGGGATTCCCAGGGAGCTGAAAGCAGTCGGGAATGAGCCGCCACCACGGTGCAGGGAACATGCACCACATAATCGGTGACCCCCCAGATCATCCAGCCGCCGATGGCTGCCATCACCGCCAGAACGGCCGCGATCCGCACCCGCAGCGGGCCGAACACCCGCTGCATGAATGCCTGCAGACTGTCCCATGCATGTACCAGAAGCGTTCGCTGCCCGGATTTCATCAGTTCGATCGCGGCCACCAGAGGGGCTGTCAGCCGCTGAATCGTTTCCAGATCTTCTGCAGAAAAGGATTCCCCCTGGCGACTCTGCAGACTGACCACCGCCACGCACGTTCCGGACGCACTGTTCAGCGGGATGCTCACGACCGACGCATTGCCGGACGCCTGCTGCCACTGCACGGTCATGGGATGCCCGTCGGAATCTTCATCTTTCTGCCCCGCGATGCGTCGCTGCACGCAGATCATCCGGCCGGCATCGACGGCTTCTTCCATCGATTCCCGCACCTGATAGCTGCCCGGGCTGCACGGATCGAATTCATCGAGTCCGCTGAGGCAGTTCAGACGCACAACATGACCGTCCACCAGGCCCACGGCGACCAGATCCGTGTCCGTTTCCACCCGCAGACCGTTGGCGATGGCATAACAGAATTCATCCACGCCGCTGTAAGAAACCGACCGGGCCAGGGTGGCCAGCTGCACTTCTGCTTCGGCCTGCCGCTTCCGCCGGTCAAGAAAGGTTTCGACAGCCAGCGACAGCGCCGATGTGACGTGCCGCAGTTGTTCGAGATCCGCCCTGGCATGGTGGAAAGATTCGCATTCGGTGACGGCCACCACCACGCCCGCATCCGTGTCTCCGCACTCCAGCCGGACAGCCAGAGCCGCACAGTTGCGGCCATCCGCACTTTTCAGCAGACGCAGCACGGGAGTGGACGTCTGAGCCATTTTGACGGACAACGCCACCGCCAGGGGACTCCAGTCCGCCTGTCCGGCAGCCGAATCGCACTGATCCGATCCGCTTGTCAGCCTCACCAGAACGTATTCACACGAAAGTTCCTGGCTGATGAAGGCGACTGCGGCGTCGGCCAGATCGTTCAGGGAAGCCGCATGTTTCATCGCAGCAGCCAGCACCTGATGGGCGCCGGATGCTGTGGACGTCGGGCCCCGCTGGGCCGGGGAAGGAGCGTCCGGATGTGTGCGTGTCGGATTCATCAGCGAAAAGTCCCGTGTCTCCGGTGTCATTCCGAAACAGATCTGCGGTCACTGGACGAACGCACGCCCGTCAGACGGATCCTCTGGTCCGGGCAGCGCGTATCTCTTCGCATCAACGAATCGTGGACAGCCGGGAAAACTTGACTGTTCCGGCCGGGCAAACGGGAACCGTCAGTCAGACTGGTCCGAATATGCCGGATGGTGGGGCAGAAGGGTGGGGATTCCCCCGCTGCTCCGACACGGCTCCGGTCCGTTCTCATCGGCCCGGTTGGTCTCCCGTCCGGTCTGATCTGTGCCTGGACAGTGGCACAGGCCGGGTGCAAAGCTGTCGTGATGTGACGAGCCGCCAGGATGTGTCAGCGGGCCTGGCCGGCGACCGCGTTCTGCCGCCGCGTCCCGCTGACGAACGGACTGTCAGGATCAAAAAAACGCAGCAGATGATCGTGTGCCGACGTCACACCGATTCGTCGCGACACAGCGGGGATCCGGGAACCCGGATCAGTCGGCAGATCGATCCACAGGCGGCGTCCGCAGGTCAGATCCCAGCCATCCAGGTCGCGGCCTATCTGAAAGGCTTCGCACAACCGCGCCGGGCCTCGACACAGATCGCGCACCCCACGCGTGCTGCGGCGTTCGGCCATCAACGACACACCGTGCAGCGGTTCCACCGCACGGATCAGCACGGCCGAACCGGTCCCCGGCGCTTCCGTCACAACGTTGAAGCACTGGCGGGCGTGAATCGTGTAGACATAAGCGCGTCCCGGCGGACCGAACATACTGGCGTTGCCGCGTTTCCGACCACGTGCCGAATGCGATGCGGAATCGCCGGATGCCAGATAGGCTTCCGTTTCCACAATCCGTCCGGCACACAGGCCACGGCGGGTCCGCCGATACAGGACCGCTCCAATCAGCCGCGGTGCGACGATTTCGGGAGACTGACGGCACAGGTCCGTCGACAGAATTCTCATGCCGCGCTGCAGATTGTTCATCATGAGACTTCCGGCACCGTTACAGGGTTCCTGTTTTCTCATCCGTCCCTGCGGAGCCATCTGGAACGGCGAATTTTCCTGCGCACGGATATGCCGGGCGGCTGCCTCTGCCGATATACACCGGCAGGACCGATCGCCGAATGGCCGCGGACACCGGATAATTGAATCGCGCCGCGACGCAGGTGTCCCGGGGATGTTCGGCAGAATCGGCCGCTGTTTGTCCATCTCGGAACCAACGGACGCAGGGAGGCTGCCGTGAAACTCTG
The DNA here is from genome assembly GCA_015485495.1 of Planctomycetaceae bacterium. Taxonomy (GTDB): domain Bacteria; phylum Planctomycetota; class Planctomycetia; order Planctomycetales; family Planctomycetaceae; genus S139-18. The sequence continues at coordinate 13,025 of WFTL01000016.1, read as the reverse complement.
GCTGTTCGCTCTTTTTCAGTCAATCATTGCGGCGGCCGGGCTGGCCGCCTGGTTCTATGCCGACAGTGTTCTGCTGGCGGGGCTGGCCGCCGGGTCGGCCGCGGCAGTCGGGATCGCTCAGCCGCTTCTGGCAGCCCGCCGTCAGCAGAAACTCAGCCACTGGCAGGAACAGCAGCATCAGCACGCGCTGCAGGTTCTGGATGACCAGGCGGATGAGACGCTGCAGGACGTCATCCCGCCTCCGTTTCCTCACCGCCCCACCGTGGCCGCCTTTCTGGAAATGGCCGGCCTGGGCAACCCGCAGGCTCAGCTTCAGCAGTACGACGACCTGGTGGAAGCGATCCGGGAAGCCGACCCGGACTGTCCGTCAGCGGCCGCCGCGTTCTGTGCGGAACTCACCGGCAACGTTCTGGGAGTGGCCCTGGAAGGCCTGGCGGCTCTGGCCGTGGGAGACCTGCCGGCGGCCCGCCGACTGTTCGAAGAAGCCACCGTGCTGAACAGCGGCTGGGCAATGCCCTGGCTGGGCTGGGCCGCGGTCTGTTACGCGCAGAAAGATTTTTCCACCCTGGCCGCCGAACATCCTCACATCAATGGTGTCGAACTGTTGTGTTATGACTGCGGTGATGAAGAAACCTTCGCCCGTCTGACCGAATCGGAACGCGACAGTCTGGTCGAACTGTATCAGCAGACCGTCACCTCCATTGGAAATTACTACGCCGCGGCCGAACTGGCCCGATCCCGGAACAACTGCGAACAGATGCAGGATGCCGCACGGCACGCTGCCTGAAATCCGTCCGCGTTGCTTTTCCCGGACGCCCCGTCGCTGCTGTCCGAAACGGCCGGTTCATTTCTGTTCCGGCGAGGGTGACAGCATCTGCCCGCGTCTGCACAGCGCGTCTGTCATTGTCGCTTCGTCCCCGTCGCCCCGGATCTTCACACCATGATCATTGTCGTTGCCACCGTTCTCTGTCAGCCCGGCCGGCGGGATGATTTTCTGAAGGAATTCCAGGCAATCGTGCCTCTGGTACGTGCGGAGGACGGCTGTGTGGAATACGGACCGGCTGTCGATGCGTCGACAGATATCAGTGCCCAGGATACGAATCCCGACCGCGTCACCATCTGCGAAAAATGGGAATCACTCAGCGCTCTGCAGGCCCACCTGACGGCTCCCCATATGCTGCAGTACCGACCGAAGGTGCAGAATCTGGTGGTTTCGACCGAACTGCGGATTCTGGAATCCGTCTGAAGATCCGCAGCACGGCTTCACCGGCCAGCCACAGCAGCAGCGGGCCGAATTCCAGCCAGGTCACCCAGAAATCGAAGAAGTCTTTGCCGTCGTACAGACTGCCGCCGATCCGGATGTGCGGATCGACTGCTGCCAGCCGGAAACGCGCGTAATAGATCAAAGCCAGACCGGACACGACCCGCCAGGAACGCGACCTGGAAAACGGCACAAAGGGCATGGCCCATGTCCAGTACCAGGGATTCTGCGTCGGCAGCAGCAGCCAGAACCAGGCGGTCGTCAGGAACAGGGTCTCCAGCCACTTTCGCCGTGCAGCGAACATCGTGTGTTCGTCGAAGTGGTTCCAGTTCAGAGCACCGGCAGGCCGGATTGCCAGCCACCAGGCCACGGCCAGCCAGACGCTCATGGTGGCAAACCGCGTCACCAGAAACGGGACCCGGCTTTTCGGAAGCCCCGTCCACGAATGGACCGTGTCCTGAAAACGAATTCTCCAGGAATTCGGGGTCACAACGAACCACACGACCGGTTCCGGAAACGCGCGGTCCGGCCGCAGGTTTTCATACAGCAGCATGAACAGGAAATCGTTCATCTGCCACTGCGTGGCAAAGGCGGCCAGCCCCGTATCCATACTCAGGCGCGCATTCGACCGTCTGCTGCGGTCCGCCGAATCGACGGCCGGATCGTCGGGCCGCGGAGGTTCGCTGTCGGTGTGTGCGGCCGATGCCTCCGTCTCGTTCTGCCGATGCATCGGATGGTGCCGCCACAGCATGGGAATCAGCAGACCGCCGCTCAAAAGCAGCACCAGCGACGCCACAGCCACAGCAGGCCATGCTCCCCGCGTTCGCCAGAAAGAAACGAACAGAAGCGGAAACAGAATCACCGGATAGATCTTGGCTCCCACCGCGAGCGTCAGAAAGAACACGGTCGCCCACAGCCACACGGACCGGCCCTGTTCCTTCGGTGACGGGATGAAGGCTTTCAGAGCACACAGGGCGGTGAGCGTCACCAGGAAGACGGCAATGGCATCCAGATGGCCGGTGTTGGCGAATTCCTTGAGGACCAGCGGACACCAGCCATAAAGCAGGCACAGAGCCGGGGGGCGGCGGCAGAGCTTCAGCAGTCCGGCCACACCCAGCACCACACCCATGTCGAAGACCGCCAGAACCGCTTTCAGCATGATCAGATGACCGAATGCCGGCCATTCGACAGGTGTCACTGCGGCCGCCAGGGCGAAGACCGCCTGGCTGACCGGAGGATACACGGTGGTCAGCTCCCGAAAATGAACGCGGGACAGAATGGTTCTCATGGCCGGCGACCGGTCGCGGACGGTCGTGAGATGTTTCAGTGCCGGCGGCAGACTGTCGTCGCCGCGGCGGGCTTCCAGAACGTCCTGAGGACTGAAGGCCCACGGGTTGCCTCCGGAAAGGACGACTCGGCCATCCCACAGATACCGCCACGCATCGACTTCCAGAATCGGGCTGCTGAACAGCAGAATGACCCGGCACAGCAGAGAACAGACGATCACGAAGAACAGCGCGCCCCGCGGCCGGTCTGTTCGCGAAACGGCTGCCGCAGCCGAAAGGTACACGACGAACAGCCCGGCGAAGACGGCCGCGGTGAGTGCATAGGGGCGGGGCTGCGGAGGCCGGCCCGGAGCGAAACGGTCACTCAGGACAGCCACGGCCAGACAGCCGGCCATCAGGAACAGACCGCACGCGATCAGAACGCGGTGTCGCTGGAGGGCATCTGGCCGAATCAAGGAGAGCATTCCCGTCATCCCACGACCGACCCACCGGCAGGATCGGCCGAACGGCCCGGTTTGCGGCAGACGCCGATCAGAAAGCCGCCGCCCGGTCCGCCGAACGAGACTGTCCTGTGGGGAACATCCGGAAACCTGGTCGCGGTGGAGTCATTTTGCTTCGAGTTGCGGGCCGGTTGTAACCGATGCACGGGTTATGCAGATGAGAAAACTTCGGAAATCTGCGTCAGAGTCCGACTGATTTCACGAAAGCCCCAGGCAGGAATGTTGTGTGATGATCCGGATCGTTCGAAATCCTTCCGTTGTGATCCTGCTGACCGGACTGCTGTCGGTTGGCTGCGCTCACCACCGCGCTGTCGAGAGCTGCGGTGAAAACGGCTGTGGATCCTGCCCGATGACGGCCGTATCGGAGGATGGTGTGTCGCAGGACCACGTGTCTCTGGACGATTTTTCAGGGGATGAAGGGACTCCACTGCCCCGGGAACAGTCCGACGCCCCTGGCACAGCGCCGACAGCCGAGACGTTTCAGCATGTGTCCCGGACAGCGTCCCGGACGAATGGACCGACAGCCGACCACAGCGAACAGCGCTGATGCCGGTCGGGGCGCGGCGGCCGCATCCGCAGGCACGAATTTTCATTGAAGCACCGCGCTGACCGGCGGTTCTGTTCGGCTGTGGTGTTGTGTCGGGGGCCATGTGGCCGGTGCAGACGAATGTCTGCGGCCTGACAGAGCCACCGGCGCACAGAACACGGTGTTCCGCCACGAAACAGGGTCGCGGCCGAACACCGTGAGGATGTTCTGCGGGCGATGTCGGTCCATGATGCGGTCAGTTGAGTTCCGGTTCGGTGAACCGGAACGGCACACGATCGCTGTCGGCGGCTGCGGTCCGTCGGATGGCGGGCGCTGTGGTTTCGCCGGTCAGGTAGTTGTCGATGCGGGCCTGCTTTTTCAGTTTGTCGAAGGTCGCTGCCACCTGAAGCTGGATTTCACGTTCCCGCAGTTCTTCGTACAGAATGGCTTTGACTTCTTCTTTGTCGTGTTCCACCGGGTCGGTGCGTCCTTCGTACTTCAGGATGGCGTACTGCCGCGGTCCCACCTGCAGCAGCGGAGAAATCTGTCCTGGCTTTTTCATACGAAAAGCCGCGCGGCGGATTTCTTCGTGCGCTCCGGAGTAGCGGCGAATCGGAGGGATGCTGCCGCCCAGAGCCCGGCTGTTGGGTTCCACAGAATAGTTGCGGGCCAGTTCTTCGAACTGATCCGGATCTTCCGCCAGTTTCCGCAGCAGTTCCTCGCCGCGACGCTGATTGTCGACCACGATCATGCGGGCCCGCACACGAGGGCCGTAGTTGTCGACATACGCTTCCTGCATCATTTCTTTGGTGATCTTCACGTCTTCTCCGGCCAGCTTTCGCAGAGCCAGCAGCGGCCAGATGACATCGCGGTGGTACTGATACGGTGTGAGGCCCCGTTCCGCCTGGATCATTCGGTACCATTCATCGGTGGCCAGTCCCACTTTCTTGCTGATGCGGTTGACTTCGGCGATCACTTCCGAATCGGTCACCTGAATGCCCCGTTCTTCACAGGCCTGCTGAATGATCGTGCGATTGATCACGCTTTCCAGCACCTTCTGGCCGAACTGTTCGAGGCATTCCCGGGCCAGGACTTCTCGTGTGATGACAGTTCCGTTGATGCGGACGGCCGGCTGATCGAGGATGTCGGTGCGACCGAATTCCTGCCGCTGCTTTTCGGCAGACGCTTCTTCCGGCGATCGCGCCCGAACGAACTGCCAGCCCAGCCCCACGGCCATCGCGGCAATCAGAAGCCCGCTGATGACCACGGAAACGCGGTTGCCGGAGGAAGTGCGGGACGGGGAAAGGTCCAGGGACGTGCCGGATGGTTCCGATGAATCCGGGGAGTGTGTGTCTGACATGTCGGCGACTCCTGTGCTTCGACCACAGCGCAGAACGTGAAACCCGCTGAAAACCGCAGTCGACCGCAGTGCAGAGTTGAGAAGAGGAGAGACGGGAAATGGACCGATGCCGGTCCGGGTGAGACGACAGGAAGGGGTGGGGCAGGAACCGCAGAAAAGCGGCCGGAAGAAAACCCCGGGATACGGCTTATAGACCGATTCGCAAAAACAGGTCAAGTTGTGTTTGAAACCGGTAATCTGCGGCCCGTCTGCGTTGTGAAGGATCGCCATTCTGCTATGATATCTGCCGGCGGCGTGCGTGCCATAAGTGTTTCTGTAGAAACAATTTGCGGCTTCAGTGTGGCTGTTCGAGGCCAACGGCGGAACGGATTGCGGCAACTCGGAGCGAACGGGCGGAATTCCTCAGAAGGTCTGCTGCGGTCCGGATTGAACCGGCGGGCCGTCGAAGACGGGCCGCTTCGGCCGATCGGTCTGCCGATTGGCTGTCTGTCAGTATTCAGGGAGAACCAGGTTGTCATCTGACGATCCACAGGACGGAATGTCGATTCCGGACAATCCGCGCATTCTGCGGACAGAAATCCAGGATGAAATGCGGACCAGCTACCTGACGTATGCGATGAGCGTCATCGTGAGTCGGGCGCTGCCGGATGCCCGCGACGGCCTGAAACCGTCGCAGCGGCGCATTCTGGTGGCCATGAACGACCTGAACCTGACTCCGGGGGCCGGCCGCAAGAAGTGCGCAAAAATTGCGGGGGACACCAGCGGCAATTATCACCCTCACGGCGAAACCACGATCTACCCGACGCTTGTCCGCATGGCTCAGGAATGGGTGATGCGGGAAGTGCTCATCGACAAGCAGGGCAATTTCGGATCGCTCGCCGGTCTGCCTCCGGCCGCCATGCGGTACACCGAAGCCCGCCTGTCGCCGGCCGCCGTGGAAATGCTGCGGGACATCAACCGCGATACGGTCGATTTCACGGCGACTTACGACAACGACAGCACCGAACCGGTCGTTCTGCCGGCCCGGTTTCCCAATCTGCTGGTGAACGGGTCGAATGGCATCGCCGTGGGCATGGCCACCAGCATTCCGCCGCACAACATGGGTGAGGTGTGCGATGCCGTCATTCGTCTCATCGACCGCCCGGACTGTTCGATCGATGAGATCCTTGAAGTGCTGCCGGGGCCCGATTTTCCCACCGGCGGCATCATCTGCGGCCGTCTGGGAATCCGGCAGGCCTACCTGACCGGCCGCGCCACGATCACCCTGCGGGCACGGACGCATTTCGAAACGGACGGCCGCAGCGATGTCATCGTGGTCACGGAAATCCCGTGGCAGGAAACCCGCGACCGAATTCGCGAGAAACTGGAAGTTCTGGTGCGCGATGAACGCATTGGAGGCATCGCCCGCATTGTCGATCTGACGGACCGCAATGTTCCGCCGTGGCAGGTGCGCCTGCACATCGTGCTCAAAAAAGATGCGGACCGCGATGTGGTGCTCAACCAGCTTTTCCAGTTTTCTCCGCTGCAGACGACGGTCAGCATGATCCATCTGGCTCTGGACGGAAATCGGCCTCAGCTTCTGACGATTCGCGGACTGCTGGAAGCGTTTTTGAGGCACCGGATTGAAGTCATTCGGCGGCGCACCGAATTTCTGCTCCGGGAGGCCCGGAAGCGACGGCACACGGTCGAAGGCCTGCTGATGGCCCAGGTGGACATCGACCGGGTCATCCGCACGATCCGCGATTCCTCCAGCCGCGCCGAAGCCAGGAAGGCTCTGCAGAACGTGCCGGTTCCGGCAGAAATGGTCGCCCGGGCTCTGGGAGCCGACGGGTTCGCCGAGTACCGGCAGGAACAGGGTGAAGCCGAAGAGTACTTTCTTTCTGCCAATCAGGCGGAAGCGATCGTGTCCATGCAGCTCGGGTCGCTGGCCAACCTGGAACGCGAAAAACTGCAGGGCGAACACCGGGAGCTGCTGGAAAACATTTCCGGGTACGTGGAACTGCTGTCGGATGAAGCCAACATTCGGGCCGAAATCCGCCGGGACATGGAAGAACTGAAGGAAAAGTTTCCCGATCGCCGACGTACGGAAATCACGGACGAAGAACTGGGCGACTATGACCGGGAATCGCTCATTGCCGAAGAAACCATGGTGGTCACGCTGACGCAGCGTGGATACATCAAACGCACACCGCTGGCCACATACGAATCGCAGCGCCGCGGCGGCAAAGGGATCCGCGGAGCCCAGTCGGACGACGAAGACGCCATCGAACACCTGTTCGTATCCAGTACGCACGATTATCTGCTGTTCTTCACCAATCGCGGCCGCGTCCACTGGCTCAAAGTCTACGACCTGCCGCTGCAAAGCCGCACCGCCAAAGGCCGGGCTCTGGCCAACGTGATCACCCTCGAAGAAGGGGAACGGGTGGCCAACTGTTTCAACGTCCGGGAATTTCCCGAAGACAAGTTTCTGATGATCGCCACCCGAAAAGGCATCGTGAAGAAAACCGCGCTGTCGGCCTACGGACGTCCCATGAAAGGCGGCATCATCGCCATCCGCCTGGACGACGATGACCAGCTTGTCGATGTGCGGATCGTCGAAGGAGACCAGGATGTCGTGCTGAGCACATCCGGCGGCATGTCGATCCGTTTCTGCCATGAGGACGCCCGCCCCATGGGACGGGCCACACGGGGTGTCAAAGGGATCACTCTGGGCAAAGACGAACATGTCGTGGGCATGGTGGTGGCCGACCCCGATCGCACGCTGCTGACCGTGTGCGAAAAGGGATACGGAAAACGAACGCCCTTCGGTCCCGGGGTGGCCGGCGGCGGCGACGACTCGGAAACGTCCGGCAGCAGTGCTCAGTACCGACGGCAGAAGCGTGGAGGCAAGGGACTCAGAGACATCAGGACCACACGCCGCAACGGACCGGTGGTCGATGTGCTGTCGGTAACCGACGATGATGAAGTGCTCATGATCACCGCCCGGGGCAAGATCCAGCGTGTGCGGGCATCCGACATCAGTACGATCGGACGCAACACGCAGGGCGTGCGCGTCATCCGGCTGGATGAAGGCGACACGCTGGTCGCCTGCGCCGTGATCGCCGGCGACGATGTTCCCGAAGACAACGCGGCTGCCGGCAGCGAGAGCACCGGGGATGCAGGGAGCAGCGGGGATGCAGAGGGGACTCCGGATGCAGGGGACACGGGGGACTCACCGACGGCTCCGGATCCGCAGGACGCGCAGGCATCCGACAGTCATCCGGCGGCAGGCGGAAATCAGGACGCGGATGCGTCTGCGTAACGGTCCCTGCGGCTGCTTCACAGTGGACACGGCCGCCGCCGGGTTTCACACTGGTCCGGCCCGCCGGATGTGGTTGTCGGCGGCGGCCGTTCGCTGTCCGGAATGCGGAGTCTGTTCATGAACTGGTCTGTCCGATGCTCTGCGGCGTTCGTGGCCGCTTCCTGTCTGCTGCTTCCGGCAGCCGAAGAGGTTCCTCTGGTCTATCCCGAAACACGTACGGTCGATCAGGTGGACGACTACCACGGAACGAAGGTGGCCGATCCATACCGCTGGCTGGAACAGGACGTTCGGGAAAGTCCGGAGGTGGCCGCCTGGGTGGAAGCTCAGAACCGCCTGACATTCGCCTGGCTGGATCGCCTGCCGCAGCGCGATGCGATTCGCAGACGGCTGACTGAACTCTGGAACTTCGAACGGTTCAGTCCGCCGATGAAAGCCGGCGATCAGTATGCGTTCTTCCGCAACGACGGGCTGCAGAATCAGTCGGTTCTGTACATTCAGGATTCGCTGGATGCGGAACCGCGCGTGCTCATCGATCCCAACACCTGGTCCGATGACGGCACCGTGGCGCTGGCCGACGTGGAATTCAGCAGAAACGGACGCTACCTCGCCTACGGGATTCAGGACGGCGGTTCGGACTGGCGCACCTGGAAGGTTCTCGACATCCGCACGCAGCAGGTCCTGCCGGATGAACTGCAGTGGGTGAAATTCAGCGATGTCGTGTGGGCACCGGACAGTTCCGGGTTCTGGTATGCCCGCTACGATGCTCCGGACGAAGGCAGCCGTTTCCAGTCGCTCAACCTGAATCAGAAGGTGTTTTTTCACCGCGTCGGCACGCCGCAGGCGGAAGACCGTCTGGTCTATGCCCGCCCCGATCATCCGGAATGGGGATTCGGAATCGACGTGTCGGACGACGGCCGATTTCTCATTCTGACTGTCTGGAAGGGAACCGACGATCGATACCGCATTGTCGTCATCGACCGGCAGAATCCCGATGCCGCCCCGATCGACCTCATCGACAACTTCGACCACGAATACACCTTCATCGGCAGCGAAGAATCGCGGCTGTTTTTCCAGACCACCCTGAATGCCCCGCGCCGCCGTGTCATCGTCATCGATATGGATCGGCCGGATCCGTCGGCCTGGAAGGAAATCGTTCCCGAATCGTCCGATCCGCTGATCAGCGTCGATATCGTGGGACGCTGCCTGCTGGCGGTGTCGCTGCACGATGCGAGCACTCAGGTGCGGCAGTACCGGCTGGATGGAACGCCCGTCCGTACGGTGCGGCTGCCGGGAATCGGGTCGGCTTCCGGTTTCACGGGCAGAATCGACGACACGGAAACGTTCTACTCGTTCAGCAGTTTCGCGACTCCGCCGAGCACCTTTCGGTACGACGTGACGACCGGCGAAAGCCGTCTGCTGCGGCAGGCTCAGGTGGACTTCGATCCGAACGATTACGTCACCCGGCAGATTTTCTATGAAAGCCGCGACGGAACACGCATCCCCATGTTCATCGTCCATAAGCAGGGAGTGCGGCAGAACGGCCGAAACCGCGTTCTGCTGTATGGCTACGGAGGCTTCAGTATTCCGCTGACACCGCGGTTTCGTGTGAGTCGTCTGGCGTGGATGGAAATGGGCGGCGTGTTCGCCATGCCGTCCCTGAGAGGCGGCGGAGAATACGGCGAAGCGTGGCACCGGGCCGGAACGAAGCTGAACAAACAGAATGTGTTCGACGACTTCATCGCAGCCGCCGAATGGCTCATCGAAAACAACTGGACGACTCCGTCCCGACTGGCGATTCAGGGAGGCAGCAACGGTGGTCTGCTGGTGGGCGCCTGCATGACCCAGCGGCCCGATCTGTTCGGTGCCTGCCTGCCTGCCGTGGGTGTCATGGATATGCTCCGGTTTCATCGGTTCACCGCCGGACGGTTCTGGGTGGACGACTACGGCAGTGCCGACGATCCTGAAGAATTCCGTGCGCTGCTGGCCTATTCGCCGCTGCACAATCTGAAGCCCGGCATCCGCTATCCGTCCACGCTGATCACCACCGCCGACACGGATGACCGCGTGGTTCCCGGACACAGCTTCAAGTTCGCGGCCATGCTGCAGAAGTGTCATTCCGGGCCGAATCCCGTTCTCATCCGCATTGAAACGCGGGCCGGTCACGGTGCCGGAAAGCCGACGGAGAAGATCATCCAGGAAGTGGCCGATCAGTGGGCCTTTCTGATGGCCTGCCTGGAAGGCGACTGACCGGGTGTCTGCTTCGCTGTTCGGCTGCGTTCGGACGTTCGGAGACCGCAGACGTCAGCGGCGCCGCGACGAGCGGCTCGTTGTCTTCTTCTTTCTGCGGCCGCGTCCTTTTCGGTCGCCGCGCCCGGTGTCCGACAGTGCCGCGGCCGCCTGCGGTGAGTCCCCGGTCTGTTTCAGCCGTTCGATCTGGTCACGCAGGCGGGCGGCTTCTTCGAAGTCGAGCTGTTCGGCGGCCTCCAGCATCCGGGCTTCCAGTTCCGCAAGAACTTCTTCGGTCACGAACTGTTCGTCTGACGCGATTCCCGCGGATTCCCGGGCGATCCGGCGCGCGGCGATCTCTTCTTCGATGCCCCGGCGAATGGCCTTCTGTACGGATTCGGGAGTGATGCCGTGTTCGCGGTTCCAGGCGAGCTGCCGTTCCCGCCGCCGGTTCGTTTCGTCGATGGCCCGCTGCATGCTGTCGGTTACCGTGTCGGCATACAGAATGACTTCTGCCCGCACGTGGCGCGCGGACCGGCCGATCGTCTGAATGAGACTCGTTTCGCTCCTCAGAAACCCCTCCTTGTCGGCATCCAAAATGGCCACCAGAGACACTTCGGGCAGGTCGAGGCCTTCGCGCAGCAGGTTGACGCCGATCACCGCGTCGTAATGTCCTTCCCGCAGCTCCCGCAGCACCTCCACGCGTTCAATGGCGTCCAGTTCCGAATGCAGCCAGGCGCAGCGAATGCCTTCTCCGATCAGGTAGGATGTGAGATCTTCCGCCAGACGTTTGGTCAGTGTCGTCACCAGAACCCGTTCCCCGCGTTCGGCCCGTTCGCGGATGGCGTCCATCAGATGAGGTACCTGACCGCGGGCCGGACGGACGTGGATCAGCGGATCGACCAGTCCCGTGGGGCGGATGATCTGTTCCACGACTTCTCCGTCGGTCTGTTCCAGTTCCCAGGCGGCGGGAGTCGCCGAGACGAGTACGAGCTGGTGTCTTCGTGCGTTCCATTCGTCGAATGTGAGCGGACGATTGTCTTTGGCCATGGGGATGCGGAATCCGTGTTCCACCAGAGTCGTCTTGCGGGCGTGATCCCCCGCATGCATGGCGCGAATCTGAGGGATCGTGACGTGCGATTCGTCGACGAACATGAGAAAATCGTCCGGGAAGAAGTCGTACAGCGTCCAGGGAGGTTCTCCCGGACGGCGGCCGGCCAGCGCCCGGCTGTAGTTTTCGATTCCCGGACAGAACCCGGTTTCCTTCAGCAGCTCCATGTCGTACCGCGTTCGGGCAGCCAGCCGCTGAGCTTCCAGAAGCCGGCCTTCCCTGCGGAAGGCTTCCAGCGACTCTTCCAGTTCCCGTTCGATTTCCTCCAGAGCCGCGTCGATCCGTTCCCGCGGCAGCACAAAATGCTTCGCCGGGTAGATATACAGATCCGGCAGCGACTGCGATTCGCGGCCGCTGACCGGATCGATCATGCTCAGCTTTTCAATTTCGTCCCCCCACAGTTCGATGCGAAACGCACATTCTTCGTAGGCCGGCCACACTTCGATCACATCGCCGCGCACCCGAAAACGGCCGCGGGCCGGATCGTAGTCGTTGCGGTCGTAATGAATGTCGACCAGCTTCAGCAGCAGTGCGTCCCGGTCGATCTGCTGCCCCGTGTGCAGCGGAATCATCATGTCCAGGTAGTCTTTCGGCGATCCCAGACCATAAATGCAGCTCACCGTCGCCACCACGATCACATCGCGGCGGCTGACCAGGGCACTTGTGGCCAAAAGCCGCAGGCGGTCGATTTCTTCATTGATCGACGCGTCCTTTTCAATGTAGATGTCCCGCTGAGGGATGTAGGCTTCCGGCTGATAGTAGTCGTAGTAGCTCACAAAGTAGGTGACTGCGTTGTTCGGAAAGAACTCCCGGAATTCGGAATAGAGCTGAGCTGCCAGGGTTTTGTTGTGAGACAGCACAAGCGTGGGCTTCTGCATGCGGGCGATCACTCCGGCCATCGTGAAGGTCTTTCCGGAACCGGTGACGCCCATGAGCACCTGGGTGCGGCGGCCGTTCTCGAACCCGCGGACCAGAGCATCGATCGCCTGCGGCTGGTCTCCGGCCGGCAGAAAATGGACGGCGTCCAGACTCAGCTGTTCGCGGCAGGTTTCCGCCAGCAGCAGGTGGCCATAGTGGACGGGATCGAAGGTCCCGCCAAAAATTCCGAGTTTCATGATGATGTTCCGCGGCGGCTGAGGACAATCTGTGCGGCGGGTTCAGCAGGAAACCCGTTTTCGTGATGGAAGACGAACCGGAGACCGGAACGGTCGGCCGGCCGCGTCCGGAATCCGCCGCTTTGCCCGTGTTGTTCCCGATCCGGAAGGATTCCAGAAACGATGAAGTCTCCCACTGACCGGCCCTTTGAACTTGTCAGCCCGTTTGCGCCGGCCGGAGACCAGCCGCAGGCGATCGATGCTCTGGTCCGCGGGTTCGAGAACGGCCGCCGCACCCAGGTGCTCATGGGCGTCACCGGTTCCGGAAAGACCTTCACGATGGCCGGAGTGATCGCCCGC
>WFTL01000015.1 GCA_015485495.1 Planctomycetaceae bacterium | reverse complement strand
GTACCGTGGCGTCAATGTGCACATCACCGTGCCCTGTTTCGCAATATACAGTCCATCGGTGATGTACGCCCGGCTGTCGTTGTCCCGGGCAGGAGGCATCGTGTCCACGCGGCTCGCTTCATAGAGCGTAAACACGTACCGGCACACCAGATCCCTGTGCTGTTCCAGCAGCCACGCGTACTGTTCCGCCAGCAGCCGGGGATCCGGCGCATCCGCATCATCGGCCAACGTTTGCACGCACCCCATCACGGCGACCGCGGCCGCAAGTCCGGTCCTCATCATTCTTCAGACTCCCGCAGTCACCAGGTCACTGCGTGCCGCGTCGACAACGCGGACGGGTGTACCGGGGATGTTTCTGGTGATCCTGGTGTCGCACCTGAGAATCGCCGGCTCCAGCCGGTGAAAGACGCCCGTGATGAGCGACCCGCCTGCCGCACGAATCTGTCTGGCATTTTTCGAAAAAAAGAAAGTCACGTGCGTGTGATGGAGCGGGTGTTCCGGCGTCACGTGACGTCGCCACCGGTCGGTTCGCGACGGTGGTTTCGGATCCGACCTGCCCGGTGCGGCACCTCCGTGGCTCTGCTCTGCGGGTCCGTGAGAAATCCCTTCTCGGCATCGAATCGTTCTGTTCGCGCGCCGATGAGGGAATGATCCGTTCCGTTCGGCCGCACGATTTCTGGTTCTCACGTTCTGGTCCTCACGGAGGCACTGAGACACGGAGCTTCGGAGTCCCGACAGACCCCGAGCTGTTCAGGAAACCGTTTGTGTCAGCAGGTATCCATGCCACAGTGTGCCGGGTCGGTGTCGCTTCGCCCCTGGAGCCGACCTGCGGGCTTTCCGGACCCGGCCTGCTGGCCGGGCGATTTTGCGACGTCCACCGGCCGGTCATGATGCGACGGGGCATCAGGGCCCGTTATTCCGTGTTTTCGCTGGATTTCCTGCGGTCGGACTGAGGCGTGCTGGATTCCGGAACGGGCTGTTCCGGAGCAGGAAATGCTTGCCCTTCGGTCTGCGGGCGTATAGAAAACAGACTGATCACACCTGCCGGATTGTTCCGCGCCGGGTGCCCTCCTGAAACCATCCCACCTGTCAGTATCCTGCATCGTCCTGCCTGTAAGCGGCCCAGGCCGTCCCGGCGGATCCGAACGGTTCGAGTGAATCGGATGTCGGAACGCCGCGTGTCGTCTGTGTCGCATTGCCCGATACCGCTTTTTCCTGCCTGTCGGTGAACGGGGTTGCCTTCCAATGAGTGCTGTTCTGGGTCGTCCTGAAACTGCGGATTCCGGTGTGCGCCGGCTGTCGCCCCAGGAACTGAAAGCCGCGCGGGAACTGTTCGAGCAGGGAGATCAGCTCGACCGGTTCGCCCGTGAGCACGGATTCGACAGCGAACTGGATGCTCTGCGTGCGATTGGCGCCTCACTGCGCATGCCGGTGGTGGATCTGTCGAATTTCGAAGTGGACGCGGAGATTCTGAAAGACTTCCCGGTCCGGCTGGTGCATCGGCATGCGGTTTTTCCTGTCAGTCGCGAAGACGGGACCATTGAACTGGCTTTGTCCAGTCCGTTCGATGTTCAGGCGGCCGACGCGGTGGCGGCGGCCACCGGGCAGTTCGTCAGTCCGGTGCTGGCACTGCCCCACGAAATCAACACGCTCATCAAGACCCATCTGGGAGTCGGTGCCGAAACGCTCGACGGGCTGATGGCTCAGGCCGAAGAAGAGGACGGCATCGAAGTTCTGGGGGAACTGGAATTCGATGAATCGGAAGCCGCGGCCATGGCGCAGCAGGCTTCTGTCGTGCGGCTGGTCAACGATATTCTCGTGGAAGCGGTGACGGCGCGGGCCAGCGATATTCACATGGAAGCGCAGGCCGACGGCATCCGGCTGCGGTACCGCATCGACGGAGTTCTGCAGACTCAGCCCCTGCCTCCGGAAATGAGCCGGTTTCAGGCGGCCATCATCAGCCGTCTGAAAATCATGGCTCACCTGAACATTGCGGAAAAACGGGTTCCCCAGGACGGGCGCATCAAAATCCGCGTCTCCGGGCGGGAAGTCGACATTCGCGTGTCCATCATCCCCATGCTGCACGGCGAAGGGGTGGTCATGCGTGTGCTGGACAAGGACGCCATGTCGTTTTCTCTGGACGGCATCGGTATGGAACCGGCTGTTCATGAAAAGTTCAGCGAGCTGATTCGGCTGCCCCACGGCATCGTGCTGGTGACCGGACCGACCGGATCCGGGAAAACGACGACGCTGTACAGTTCTCTGGCGGAAATTCGGAGCGAGCGGAACAAGATCATCACGACGGAAGATCCCATCGAATACCAGCTTGAGGGAATCAATCAGATTCAGGTCAACCACAAGGTGGGTCTGACGTTCGCAGCGGGGCTGCGGAGCATTCTGCGGCACGATCCGGATGTCGTGCTGGTTGGAGAAATCCGGGATTTCGAAACGGCCGAGAATGCCGTCCAGGCTTCCCTGACCGGTCACATGGTTTTCAGCACGCTGCACACGAATGATGCGGCCGGGGCCTTCATGCGGCTGGTGGATATGGGGGTGGAACCGTTTCTGGTGGCCAGCACAGTGGAAGGCATCGTGGCTCAGCGCCTGGTGCGGACGCTGTGTCGGGAATGCCGCAAACCGTGGATGCCGTTTCCGGATGAACTGCCGAAGGACTTTCCCGAGTCGGCTCTGGAAAGCGGTGAACCGCTGTATCGGCCGGGCGGATGCCGCGCCTGCCGCGGCACCGGGTACAGCGGACGGCTGGGGATTTACGAACTTCTGGTCACGAATGATGAAATCCGCCAGCTCGCCAATGACCGGACAGGCACGAATGCCATTCGTCAGGCGGCCATTGCCGCCGGCATGAAGACACTGCGCCAGGACGGCTGGATCAAGGTGGCGAAGGGACTGACGAGTATCGATGAGGTTCTGAGAGTCACGAAGGCCGACTGAGGCCGTCGACTGCATTCGGTCGGCCGACGGCCGGCCTGCGGGTTTGTCTGTCATGCAGGAATTTGCCTGGACTGCTCGAGATCTTCGGGGTCAGGACGTCAGCGGCCTGATCACGGCCGATTCGCGCAGCGACGTGATGGCGCTGCTGGCGGACCGATCGCTGTTTCCTTTGCGCGTGGAACCGGTTTCGAAGAAAATGTCTCTGTCCTTCGGGCCGGGACGGCGAATCAGTACGGAACTGCTGGCATCCACTCTGACACAGCTTTCCGATCTTCTGCGCAACGGGGTGCCCCTGCTTCAGGGTCTGGAAATTCTCATTCAGCAGTCGCCCAATGAGCGGATGCAGACGGTTCTGTCCGACATCCGCAGTCGGATTTCCGAAGGGGCTCAGCTTCACGAAGCGATGGCCGTGCATCGTGATGTGTTCAGCGATCTGACACTGAGCATCGTGCGGGCCGGAACGGAAGGCGCTTTTCTGGAACAGGCGCTGCAGCAGACGGCCGAATTTCTGGAACGGCAGGAAGAGCTGAACGGAAAAATCCGCGGAGCGATGGCCTATCCCGCGTTCCTGTCCGTGGCCGGATCACTGGTCACCATTGTTCTGATCGTGTTTTTCGTGCCGAAGTTCGCCGACATGTTCAGCGAACTGGAAGAAGCCGGTACGCTGCCGGCGGCGACCGTGCTGCTGCTGTGGCTGAGTGATACTCTGGGCAGCATTTACGGAATTCTTCTGGCGGCCGTTCTGGCCGGTGCGGTGATCGGTATCCGCAGATGGGCCGGTACCGATTCGGGGCGGGAGATCATCGACGGAGCCAAAACGCGGCTGCCGGTGTTCGGGTCGCTGTTTCTGAACGGAGCCACTTCACGGTTCTGCCGCATTCTGGGAACGCTGCTGCGCAACGGAGTGCCCATGCTCAAAGCACTGGAAATCAGCAGCGATTCGGCCGGCAATGTGGTTCTGGGAAAAGCCATTCGGGAATCCGCAGAAAACATTTCTTCCGGTGCCACGCTGTCAGAACCGCTGTCGGCCTGCGGCCTCATTCCCGGCAGTGTGATGGCCATGATCACGGTGGCCGAAGAAGCCAACAATCTGGAAGAAGTTCTCATCAGCATCGCCGACAGCCTGGACAGGAAGGTGTCCCGCCAGCTCGACACGATGGTCCGTCTGATTGAACCGGCCATGCTGATGATTATGGGCAGTGCGGTGCTGTTCGTCATTGTGGCGCTGCTGCTGCCGGTGTTTGAAATGAGTTCGAGTGTCTGACGGGAGCCGATCATGGGGAGCGACTGCGTCCGACACACAGGTGACTGCACGAGATGGGTCTCGTGATTCTTTTCGACGTCGGAACGAACATCGGTGTTCGTTTCCGTCCACAGCATCCGGTCCCGCCGGTCGGTCGTTTCACCGCGGGACAGGCAACCACTGAAAACATTCAGGAAGGAGCACACTCATGAAACGCATGTCTGTCCACCGGACGCGGCCCGCCCGGCGCCGCGGCTTTTCACTCATCGAACTGCTCATCGTTCTGGCCATCCTGGTGCTGCTGGCATCCATGGTCGCTCCGCGGCTGCTGGGAAGTCGGGACAAGGCCAACATCGACGCCGCCAGGACTCAGATCAACATGCTCAAATCAGCCCTCGAACTGTACAGCCTGGACATGTCCGGCTACCCCACAACGGAACAGGGGCTGGAAGCTCTGGTCCGCCCGCCGGCCGCATCGTCCGCGGACGGCGAAGAGGACTTCGGAGATGACTCCTTCAGCGAAGACGAAGATCTGGCCGGACTGGATGACGACGATGCGGACGAAGATGCCGATTCTTCGGTCGCTTCCCGCTGGAACGGTCCGTATCTGAAAAGCGACAAAGTGCCCCGTGATCCGTGGGGGTCTGCGTATCGGTATGAGTTTCCCGGACGGAACAACAATGTGGGTGAGCCGGATATCTGGTCGATCGGGCCGGACCGCAAGGACAACACCGAAGACGACATCGTCAGCTGGACCGGCAAACGCCGCAGTGGAGACGGCGAAGCGGATGCCGAAGGGTTTGAAGTCGGAGGAGACAGCGGAGACACGGAGGAAGTGGATCTGAGTCGTGACGGTGAGTGATGCATGATGACGGCGCGGGGCTGTCACAGCCGGATCCGGTACGAAGCGCACTGGCCGGCGGGCCGACATCCGTCCGGTCGGCCGGGGGCTGTGTGTGCCGGCTTTTCACTCATCGAACTGCTCATCGTACTGGCCATTCTGACGGCGGTGTCGGCCCTGGTGCTGCCGTCTCTCCGCAGGCCTTTGAATCAGGCGCGGCTGCGATCGGCGACCGTGCAGGTGCAGAATGCCCTGGGAAAGGCGCGGTCTCTGGCCGTTCGTCAGGGACGGGCCGTTGCGTTTCGCTGTGAAACGGGCGGCAGACGGTGGCGGATCGAGCGGGCGGATTCGATGTCTGCCGGCCGTTTCGCTGCCGATGATGCCGCGGCTGTCGGGACAGGAAGCCTTTCCTTCGGGCAAACAGCCGACGCATCCGGTTCGCTGCTGCGGGAAGGACGTCTTCCGGAAGCGGTGACTTTCGGGCCACTCACAGTCCGCACGCCTCCGGTGCCTTCGGAACCGGAAACGCCCGCCGGTGAACCGGATGACGGCCTGTTCGGCGAGGAACCGGCGGGGGATCGGACGGTCTGGTCGGATCCGATCCTGTTCGAGCCGCAGGGACGCAGCCGCGATGCACGGCTGCGGCTGGACAGTGCCGGGGGGCTCGCATCGGTTCTGGTGCTGCGGGGGCTGACAGGTTCTGTCCGCGTCAGTGTTCCGTTTCGACCGCATCCGTCCATCGACGATTCGGAACTGTCGGACGAGCTGTCTGCCGATGTTTCGGAAGCGTTTTCGGAGGAGCTGTGATGCGCTGTTCCCGGGTTTCCCGCAGATCGGTCGGCCCCGGCCGATCCGGTTTCAGTCTCATCGAAGTGATTCTGGCCACAGCGCTGCTGCTGGGCAGCGTGGTCGTCCTGTATCGGCTCATCGGCATGGGGCGAACGTCCATTCAGAAGGCTCAGCAGACCGCTCAGGCTCAGCGGATCTGCGAAAATCTGCTCAGCGAACTGACCGCCGGGCTGCGGCCGCTGCGCGTAGTGGAATCGGAACCGCTGCATTCTGTCGGTCCGGACAGTCAGCCGGGGACGGCTGAAACAGTCGATGAAACGATGTCGGATGATGGTGCGGCCGGACAGATCATTCTGCCGGGGAAACCGCAGGACAGTCTGCCGGCAGCGGACGGACGGTCCCGCTGGAAGCACACGATTCGGTTTCGGAATCAGCCGGACATGCCCGGCCTGCTGAACGTGACGGTCACTGTGTGGTCCGGGGATGCCCCGACGGGACGGCCGGTGCGGTTTTCTTTGTCCCGCTGGCTGCGCAGAAACGACGCTGCCGGCGGGCAGGCTGTGAGCAGTCAGGGAGGCGTATTCTGATGAAGCGTCGCTTTGTCCGCCGTCGCGTGTCTGCCGGCTACACGCTCATCGAAATGCTCATTTCGGTCGTGCTCGTGGCGGTTCTCATGGTGGCCGTGTGGAGCCTGCTGTCGACATACACGTCGCTGCAGACAGCCGGTCGAGCGGTGGCCGAAGAACAGCAGCTTGTGCGGTCGGTACTGCAGATGATTCGGCACGATGCGACGTCCGTCCCGCTTGATGCGGCCTCCAGGGTGGTTCGAAACGGGACAGAGCCGTCTGAAGCCGTCGAGCGGCCGCGGTTTCCGACGCCGGCCGTTCGAGGCAGTGCGGTCGGGGCAGAACTGTTCGCTGCGGTCGATTCTGCGGCGGCATTCGAACGGGCTGCTGTCCGTCCGGAGTTTCGGGGGCGGGAAGACGTGCTGCGGCTGGTCGTCCCGATGGCGGTGACGCCCGTACCGGATTTCTCGGAAACCGAGAGTCCGACGGAAGCCGCCACGTTTTCTGAATCGGCAGCGGTCGATATTCCGGAATTTCAGGTGGTGATTCTGCAGTTCCAGAGACTCACGGCCGACAGGGAAACATCTCTGCGCAGCGGTCTGTACCGCATTCAGGCATCGACAGGACAGTTCGACAGGGTTCAGCGGAACCTGCCGGATACGCCGCAGGCGGCCGATCGCGATGAACTGCGCGCCGGGCGGGCGGTTCTGGAATCGCTGCTGTTTCAGGAGAACCGTTCAACTGCTTCGGAAACTCGGCTGCCGGGACGGCTGCCGTCGTGCGACTGGATTCCCGATGTGGTGGACGGCCGTTTCGAATACTGGGACGGGGCGAACTGGCAGTCCGTGTGGGACAGCCGGCAGGCGGGCGGACTTCCTGTTGCCGTGCGCGTGACGCTGGATGTCGTATCCGGTGAATCACTGCAGGACGTGATCCGCATGAACGGGGCTTCCCGCCGATCCGGAAGGCTGGAACACTGGCTCGACATGACGGCCGTGGCGCTGCATTCCGGTCAGCCGCGCCGGTCGTCGACGGAATTCCGTGAGCAGCGGGCTCCCATTGTTCCTCACCGCTATGTGTCCCTCATTCTTCTGGACACGACACGCCCGGTTTCTCCGGCTGGTTCCGGGCAGAGACTTCGTCGGGAATCATCAGGGGACCGGTTCGGGGAGCTGGAACTGTGATGCAGCGGGGTTGGGTTCCGACCGCGGCCGTCACGGCCGGACGGCGTTCGGGGGCACGTGTTTCCCGGCGCGGTGTCGTTCTGATCGTGGTGCTGGTTCTTGTCGCCATGCTGGCTCTGGCCGGATTTGCGTTCATGCAGCGAATGGCGACCGAATACGAAGCGACACGCATGTCGGGCGATCTGTCGCAGGCGGAACAGGTTCTGGCCAGCGCGGAAACGTATCTGCTGGTTCTGGCAGAAAGGTGGGCGCGTTATCCCGAACCGGAAAACCGGCTGCTGCACGACACGAATCTGTACACCGCCCGGGCCGTTCGTCCGGTTTCCGGTTCAGCGGCAGGTGACCCGTTCAGCGGGTTTTTCGGGCAGCCCTCCGGCAGCGGTCAGGACCGTGTCGATCGGGAATGGCAGTTTGTCGTCGTCCGAAGTCTGCCGCTGCGGCGTCCGGTGTTCGGGACTGGAGGCAGCCTTTCGGACCCGTTCGATGGCCTGGCGAGCGATGGAACGAACGATGAACTGTCCGGATTGTCTGACGAGGCGTCGGTTTCCGCACCGTCGCCCGAATTCGGACTCACGTGCGAATCGGCCCGGCTGCATCCGGCTCGTGTTCTGTTGTGGGAAAACGAACGGCCGGGCGCCGGTCGGGAGGCTCTGCTGCAGATTCCCGGGATGACGCCTGTGGCTGCCGATGCCATTCTGAACCGAATGCGGATCCGACCGAAGAGCACGGAATCCAGGCCGGACGGATTTCGTTTTCGAATGCCGACAGACGCTGCGGCTTTGGGCACCATGCCGATTCGCAGCGCGCCGATGCGGGCGCTGGAAGAACTGCTGGCTGTGCCCGGCGTGACACGTCCGGCCTTTTACGGGATGGAAGAACAGCCGGATGATTTTGCAGATGGTCGGTCAGCAGCCTGGTCGGAATATCTGACCGTGACGTCGGCGGAACCGAATGTGGATCGTTTCGGACGGCCGCGCATCCGCATCAACCACATCGATCCGGTGACCTGGACCGGCGGACCATCGGGAGATCGGGACGGGGCGCTGCGTCTTCCGGATGATCTGGTGATGTTCATTCGGCTGGTCCGGCTGTACGGCCTGTCTGCTCAGAGGGGACCTGCAGTGTCCGGAGAAGCTTTGGCGGGAGCAGGCGGGGATTCGGAAATCGCCCTGTCAGAAGTCCGCATACCGCATGCTGTGCCAGGACCGCTGCACGCCGTTGCCGGTCTGGCGGACCTGATCGATTCGGTCGTTGTTCTGCCGCCTGAAAACGGATCGGCATCGAGGGTTGTCCGCAGTCCGCTGAACACGCAGGCACCGGATTTCGCGGAGAAGATGGCTGTCGTGGAGGAGTTTCTGACGACGGAGGAATCACCGGTGCTGGTGGGGCGGATCAATGTCAATC